>JAZDJJ010000198.1:0-3508 GCA_043804035.1 Bacteroidota bacterium | reverse complement strand
GGTTCAATGTAAAAAGGAATGCTGAAAGGAAAATCAAAACGTACTTTTGCCTGTGCAGAAGCATACAGTTTTCCAAAGTATCCGTTTGTCATCATACTGATACCGATATTACCGAGGTATTTATATTCAAACCCGGCAAATACTTCACTGATGGGACGATTAGATATGTTTCCTCCAACTTGAGCAGTAATATGTTTTTCCTTTTTTATTTTCAACAGAAGATCATAATTTCCACTTTGAGAATTATATTTTGCTTTCGGATAAATTTGTTTAATCTTATCATCTTCGGCAAGGCGAAAATAAGAAGGACTGATTTTTTCTATGGATATTGTTTTTCTTCTTTTACGCAAAACACCCTCTACATATCTTGATTGATTTTTTTTTAAGCCATCTATTTGTATGTTATCAAAAACAAGAATTGGTTTTTTTTTAATAAATTCTTCCCTGCGAACATTAAGGTCCGCATTGTTTATTCTTCTTTCAATTCTATTTTTAATTTGTTCCATTTTTAATTTTGTAGCAACATATCCGCTGTCAATTATTGCTTTGGGATTTTCAAAGTCAAAAGTTCCAACATTAGTTTTCGGCTCTATGATAATTCCATTTTGGCAGATTATCTGGAAGTTTGTTTTATTTACCAGCATGGTTGTGAGTTGCGAGAGAAGATCATCTTCATTCGGAGAAGGGGCATTTCCTGAAACATTACTGCCAATGATAATGTCGGGATAAAACTCTTCATACATTATGTCAGACGGAAAATTATTGTAAATACCTCCATCAAAAAGAAGTTTCCCATTAACCGAAATCGGTTTAAGATAAAAAGGGTAAGAAAGAGAAGCACGTACTGCTTCGCTAAGATCTCCGTTACGAAATAAAACAGTTTTTTTTTCTTCTATGTCAGCGGCCAGACAGCGAAAAGGAACAAAGAGCGAATCAAAATTATTTTTAGCAGCAGCAATAGCAGGAGCCATGCTTTTCATCAAAACAAAATCAATCGGAACAGGATTAATTAAATTAGTCGGGAGATTAGTTTCAATGGCAGAATCGAGAGAAAGTTTAATGGATATCCATGATGCGTTATCATTCTTCTTCGTGAAATAGTAAGTGTATTTTTGGTCAATCGTGCCGTACACCCAATTATTAAATTCATCTGACAAAACTATTTTTTCTATTTGTTTCGGAGAATATCCTGCTGCATACATTGCTCCTACATACGCGCCGATGGAAGTTCCCGTAATGTAATCAATAGGAATATTATTTTCTTCCAGCGCTTTTATCACTCCGATATGTGATAGTCCGCTTGCTCCGCCACCGCTGAGAACGAGACCAACTTTTTGTCCGAACGAAATACAATGGCAGAAAAGAAACGACAGTAAGAAAGAAATAATTATTTTTTTGCAGTGATACATTGCGAAAAAAAATAAAACCTGAAATGCTTTATTGTTACTCGCAAATTTATGAAAGTTTTATCATGCTTCTTGGATTCTGATGAGTAGTTGTTCAAAATATGAAGGAGCATAAAGCAAATGAGAACCAAACCATGAAAACATTTTTCCATCAACTAATATGATTTTAGAATTGGGACAAATGTGCTGAAATTCCCGAATATGTTTTTCGCAAAAAGGATATGGCTCGGAAGAAAGAAAAATAAAAGATGGGTTTGCACGAAAAATTTCCGCAGCGGTAATTTTTGGATAGCGATATATTTTAGATGTAAAAACATTTTGTAATCCACAAATATGGAGCAGATGGTCAATGAAAGTGTTTTTGCCTGCGCAGATGTAAGGATTTTTCCAGATTAAATAAGCAACAGAATTATTAGTTGCAGGAAAAGTTACGAATCTAAAATGAGAAAATCGTTCTCTGATATCGTTTTGAATTTTGAGTGCTTTGTTTTTTTTTCCTGTGATTTTTCCTATGGATACAATCATTTCAAGTGCATCTTCCAGTGTTTTGATGTCGCTCATCCAAACAGGATAAGTTTTCATTAGTTTCAGAATTTGTTCTTTTTCATTCTCTTCTTTATTGCCAATAATGATATCGGGATTAATTTTTTTTATTTTTTCAATATTAATTTTTTTTGTTCCGCCCACAATAGAGCAGTGCAAATTACTAATCTGCACTGTGGGATGAATACAATATTTTGTTACGCCAACAATTTCTGTATTTAATCCTAAATCAAAAAGCAATTCGGTTTGCGAAGGAACGATGGAAATAATTTTTTTGGGTGGAGCAGAAAGTGAAAATGAGTTGCCAAGTTGATCAGTTATTTTCATTTCGTTTTTTTTGTGTTTAAAAAAAATGCATTTTAAAACAGTTGGTAAATAAAAAATGATTTACTTTGTACTACTTAATTATTTAAAAATAAAAACTATGACTAAAAAAACAGCAAAGAAAAAAGCAGCTCCTAAAAAAAAAGCAGCAGCTCCAAAGAAAAAAAAGAAATAAAGAGAAGTCATCGAAAGATGATTTTAAAAAAACTTTTTTAATCCCGACAAAACATTGTCGGGATTTTTTATTTTGGGATTTATTAGGGCTATCCGTTGACTTTTTTATAATCTGCAAGAAATTGTGCAAGTCCATTATCTGTGAGTGGATGATTGAGCAGTCCCATAATAACACTCATCGGACAAGTTGCAACATCAGCGCCGGCTTCCGCACATTTTACAATGTGCATTACATGGCGGATACTTGCGGCAAGTATTTGAGTTTTGTAACCATAGTTGTTATAAATTTTTCTAATCAGCGAAATGAGAGCCACACCATCGGTAGCCACATCATCTATCCGTCCGATAAATGGAGAAACATAAGTAGCACCAACTTTTGCTGCGAGTAATGACTGCCCTGCTGTAAACACGAGCGTACAGTTTGTTTTAATTCCTTTTTCTGAAAAATATTTTATTGCTTTCACTCCCTCTTTTATCATTGGTACTTTTACAACGATATGTTTGTGAAGATTGGCAAGTTTTTCTCCTTCTTTGATGATGCCGATAAAGTCAGTTGATATGACTTCTGCACTGACATCGCCAGTTACCGCATTACAGATATCCACATAATGTTTGAGAATATTTTTTTCTCCTTTTATTCCTTCTTTCGCCATGAGAGATGGATTGGTTGTAACACCATCAAGCACGCCTAATGATTGTGCTTCTTTTATTTGTTCTATGTTGGCAGTATCAATAAAAAATTTCATAAAGATTCGGATAATTAGTGAGTGAGTATAAATATTGTAAACAGACAAATGTAAAAAATGATTTATATTTCTATCGTATAATTTTATTTTCATTCAATGCTTTACGGTATTTTTCTGCGTTGTGGTTATGTTCATCCAGTGTTTTTGCAAAATTATGTTTGCCTGAAAAATCTTCTTTAGCACACATATAAAGAAAATCATTTTGTTGAAAATCAAGGACAGCATCAATTGAAGAAATTTTTGGAATTGTGATTGGACCAGGGGGAAGTCCTGTATGCTTGTAAGTATTATATGGCGAATCAATTTCTTTATCCT
>JAZDJJ010000197.1:0-3246 GCA_043804035.1 Bacteroidota bacterium | reverse complement strand
TAATTGTTAATTGTTAATTGTTAATTGTTAATTGTTAATTGTTAATTGTTAATTGTTAATTGTTCATTGTTAAGTGTTAATTGTTAATTGTTAATTGTTAATTGTTAATTGTTAATTGTTAATTGTTGTTGGGAATTGATTATTGATTATTGATTATTGACTACTTGCCTGCCTGTGCAGACGGCAGACAGGTAGTGAGCGAAGCCGAACTATTGATTATTCATAAATCGTTATTTGTTATTCGTTAAATAAAAACTCTCTGCTCTACCCTACTCTGCCGTTTTGGACGGATGACATTTTACTAATATTTTGTTTTGTTGAACTTTTACAACAATAATATCTTGTTCATGGTCAATGAAGCCATCAGTTGATTGTACTTCCACCTGAATACCATTGATGAACGCCTTACCCATAGGATTCAACCGTGAAATAGTTTTTCCTGTATCACCAATTTTTATTTTTTCTTCTTCTATCACATTTGCTTTCCCATCTATAAATGATTTTATCTGTAATTTTTTCCAGAGAGAAGAATGAAACGCCCAATAAACCGAAATGATTGATGCAACAATTGTTGATGCGAGTACAATTGTTCCTATTGTTGTTCCGTAATTTTTGTAAGAAAAAATAATTCCGACAATCATAAGAATAATAGAAATAAATCCAAGTACCATTCCCGGAACAAATAATATTTCAAACATCAGCAAAATGAGACCTACGAGGATAAGAAGAATAATGGAAGTGAGAGTCATTTTGATTATTGTTTATTCTGTTGATAGTATTTCATTGCATCAGGTAAGAATTTTTTTATTTCTATAATTCTTTTTTCATCGTTGGGATGTGTGCTCAATATTTGTATCGCACCGCCTTTACTTGTTTTTTCCATCCGTTCCCAAAATGCTACTGCTTCGCGAGGATCGTAGCCGGCCATTGCCATAAAAACAAGACCAAGTTTATCGGCTTCGCATTCGTGTTTTCGGGAATAAGCAAGTGCTCCAAGTCCGGAAGTAATTCCATAAGATTGGTTGAACAGATTTTGTGTTGCAGCCGATTGAGTGGAGACAGCAACCGACAACGCAACTCCTCCGAGTTGTATCAATAGTCCTTGGCTCATTCGTTCGTTACCATGACGTGCGATGGCGTGAGCAATTTCGTGTCCCATTACAACAGCAAGTCCGATTTCGTTTTGAGTAACGGGAAGAAGTCCTGTATAAACAACCACCTTTCCCCCTGGCATACACCATGCGTTGATGCTCTTATCATTCACTAAATTAAATTCCCAGTTATATCCTGCAGTTCTTTGTTTGAATCTTTCCACAACTGCCTGAATATTCTTACCAACTTTTTTCACTAATTGTGCATTGGTATCTGCATCGGAAACGAGTGAATGTGTTCCAAGAAATTTATTGTATTCAGCCAAACTCATTTTCTTCAATTCTCCTTCAGCAAGAAGGTTCATCTGTCTACGTCCTGTGATTGGAACTTTAGTGCAGGAAGTAAAAAGCAGGATAAGAAAAATAATTTTTATTTTATGCATTGTATTAAATAATTTTTGCAGTGAGTCCTCTTCTGATAAGTTCGCTGAAAAGTGGTTCTAATTTTTCGTATGTGCCACATTTCACTCCGCACTTTCCATTAAAATGAATGATATAAGTACATTGAATTGCCTGAAGATGTTCGTGATTGCATACATCAATCAATGTTTCAATTACAAAGTCAAAAGAGTTTAGATCATCGTTGTACAAAACAAGATCGTAGGAATTTTTTTTTCTCTTCCTTTTTATTACTCTGCTTGAGTATATGAGTTTTTGTTGTCATCTTTTTGTTGCAAAAGTAAATATTTTTTCTTTTCGTCAATACATAGCAGTTTTAAAAATACAAATACCTGTCCTGAACCCTGTCCTTCGCCAAGGCAGGTAAATTCAAAATAGGTGTCGAAAAATATATGTAATTGAAAATTTTATGTAGGTTTGTGAAAAAACATTACGATGGATAAGAAGAGACAAAGAGAGAGTAAAAAAGATCAAGTAATTGAGGGACTGTTCAAGATTTGCAAACGCAAAAATAATTTTGTTTTTCACAATGACTTAGTTAAAGATGTATGCAAAAAAATTGGTTTTGGAAATCCTTAGTATGAAAAATTATTTAAACAAAGTATTCAACGAGGATGTATTAAAAATTTTATCACAACTTCCCGACAATTCACTTGATATGGTTTATGGCGATCCCGATTACAATGTTGGCATTAACTACGCTGGAAAAAATTACACGACAAAATGGAATGAATACATTGACTGGTATATTGAACTGACGAAAGAAAGTTTGCGTGTGTTAAAGCCGACTAGTAATTTATTTATGATGAATTACCCGAAACAAAACGCACACTTGCGAACAAAATTTTTAGACGATAATGCTTATGATGTTCAGGATTATATTTGGACATACAACACAAATGTTGGACACAGCCCAAGACGGTTTACAACTGCACACCGTTCAATTTTACACGCAACAAAAAGTAAAGAGAATAATTTTTACAAAGACAATGTTGCCGTTCCATACCAAAACCCGACAGACAAAAGAATTAAAGGAAGAATTGCTGACGGACATTTAGGAAGAATGCCTTACAGTTGGTTTTATTTTGACCTTGTAAAAAATGTTTCCAAAGACAAAACATTTCACGCTTGTCAAATTCCGTTACCACTTGTTGAAATGCTTATCAAATCTTGCACTCAAGACAATGACGATATTTTTATTTTATTCGGTGGCAGTGGCTCTGAACTTATGTTGTGCAAAAACTTATCACGAAATTTTATTAGTTGTGAAATCCATCCCGACTACTATCAAATGATTTTAGATAGATTGGATAACAATGGAAAAATAAAATACGAACATCGTCTTAAATATTTTCAGCAACAAAACAGCAAGACAGTTTCGCATACAGTTGACTTATTTACTAACGAAAAATTAAAGCATTGCTCACAATAGCGAGTTGCCGATATGGCAGAACATGAGTAAAAAAAGTTTTCTGCTGATAATTATCTTTCTTCTAAAAATCCTTTTTGATTTTGAGCACATTTTGGTATTTGAGCTTGCTGAAAATATGTATAAGGGCGGTTCCAAAAATTCAAAAAACACTTAACCACAAAGTCCACTAAGAAATCACAAAGTCCACAAAGCATTGATTTTATTGAGTTCTTCGTGTTCTTTGTGAAATGACTTTGTGTGCTCCGTGGTTAAAAATCAATTTCT
>JAZDJJ010000196.1:0-2989 GCA_043804035.1 Bacteroidota bacterium | reverse complement strand
CAAAAAAAATATTCTTACCTTCTTTGAAAAATTCGGATTGCTTTTGAAATCAAAGAACCCAAAACTTGAATATCTCATTGCCAAATCAAAAGAAAATTTTCAAAACTCAGTTATAGTTGATAAACATTTCGCTTTGAATCTTGAAATTTTTTTTGGGCAGCAAGGAATTGGCAAAAACAAAATAATTTCAGAAAGGAAAAATACAGAAAGCAAACACTATTTAGAAAAATGGATTAAAGATGATTCCTTAAACGCCGCCGCAAAAACTTATTTGATTCCTTATGCTGTAAATATTGAACAATTCAAAACACTCCTAAATCTTAAAGGACAGGTAGTTTTTCTCACTTACGCAAATCTTGATTCATTAAGATTCATACGAATCAATGAGTATTTCATCAATGAATCGGAAAATAAACTTTCGCATAATGACCGTCAGAAATTTACGAAAGTAAAATATCAAACTACCAACCCGATAACCGAACACACTTTTGACAGTTTGTTTTTTAATGAAGGAAAAAATGTGAAAGAGATAGTTGAGGAAGAAAAACTACTTGAAGAATACAAGGACGAGATTGAATACAAAATTGTTTTTACCGACAACACCACACTTATTGCCAAATCATCAAAGGCTGTATTTCTTACTGACGGAAACGAACAAATGAAAATTACAATTGGTGATAGTTATACAGGAGCAACAATAAGATTTTACAGGAATGAAACACCCGAAGATTTTGAAAGAATACTAAAGCATTTTGATAAAGATGGTTTGCTGAATAAGATTTCTAAATATAGCCAATCGTGGAAAGATGCCTTGCAAACTTTGAAAAACCATTTCGGAAATGAATCAATCCTTTTTAGAAATCTTATTAGTGATAAAAAGCTTAGTATTGCTGAAATCACTTTTTCAAATTATTTCAAACCCGACAACGAAACTCATTTCCCAAGAAGTCATACAATTAAAATAATCAAAGAGTTTTGTATTGAAAATGGTTTCTCAAATTTACTTTTCGTCAGTGAATACAATGAGGTATTAAAATATCGGGCAAAGGATTTAGAGATAAGGCGATCTGTTGGCAGAGGACTTAGCACGGATTTACTTGATTGGGTTGCGACTGGCGAGAAAAGTGAAAATCTAAAAAGTATTCCTGATGATATTTTGAATAATATTAAAAGTTCAGTGCAGGAAAAAACTATAAGTTTGAAAAAAATTATTGAAAAAAATGACGTCAGATTGTAATCAGAATTGCCGTTTAATTTTTAAAGACAGAATTCAGGAATCATTAATTGGTCCTGGTTCTGATGTATTCGGAGTAGATGCCAGTGAGGAAGTCATTGCTGACTTTCCATTGAAAAGATATTATTCAGGTGTGTTATTCCCAGAACGAACTTCAAAAGGTTATTCAGTCGGAAGTATTGATGAAGCAAATTCAAAAGGAGATTTGACAGATGATAGAAAGAACGACCCGGGACAAGAACAGGAGGTAGACGCAAGTTCAGTAGATGATGTTGAATTCAAGAAAAAATCTTTACCGAAAACTTCAACTGAGAGTCCACAAGACGACTATGTAGCAGCCAATCATTATTTCCCAACCAATGTTGGTTTAACTTTTTGTGTGGACAAAAATGTTTCAACTGTGAAGGTTGAATTTTCCTTTGGAAAATATTTTCAGTTAAAAAAATTACCCGATATAAAAATTGCAATTGAAAAAGAACACTATGAGAAAATTGCGTTCAACCAATTTTATTCTTTGAGTGAATATCTTGACTACGATGGAAAATATATGTTTTTCAAAACGCTTGGCTCAGATGCAAAGGACAGTAAGCTAAAGCGACTAACGGTTTACAATATAAGTCAGATTTTCAAAGGAAATGAAGAGCTGAAAAATTCAATTGGGCTAAAGAAAGTTGAAACACTCCTTGGTAGTAGAATTTGGAAACGAATAAACATTTCGCCAATCATTAAAGAGATTGATGTTTCAGAAGATGGTACAGGTGATTTGAATGGCTATGAAGTTTTCAGTTCACAAATTGAAGGAAAAGAAAAAGTAGTTGAAGCAAAATATTTCAAACAGGTTCACACAACAAAGCACGGAAAATATGTAAAGATTCTTTTAGCCAACAAAACTATTCAACCACGAAACAAATTTTCAAATGCAGACGAGTTGCTCAATTCAAAATGTTTGTTTCAGGTTTGTATCAAAGCAATAGATGTAAAACTGAAAACATACAAACCCGTTTTGGAAAGTAATCCCTTTGATGATGAACTCAATACAATCAATTATCAATATCGCAATGAACTTGCTTTCGGAATTGGACATGGTTGTGCGGTGAAGTGGAACGATAAGAATTCACCAACAGAAATGGAAACAACTTTCTTTCCCGAAGTTGACATAAACAATTACAGTAACGATTTTAGAAAAGATTTTCCCGAAGAAGTGAAGGACATTACTTTGGTTCGGAATCTTTCAATATGGTCAGACCTTTCTCAAGTAAAAGTAATTGAGAAACTGAATTTGTTTGCCAACGCTTACAAAGTTTGGATTGAACAACAGAAAAAAACAGCAGAGAAGGAAAAGAACTTTGAAAGTATCTACACTCCTATTCTTGACAATCAGGGCTACACTTTGAAACGCTTGCTTTCAAACATTGAGTTATTGAAAGACAATAAAGTTTTCAGATGCTTTCAGTTGGCGAATACCGCCATGTATATTCAAATGATTATTTCTAAAGACGAATCGTTTGGCTCAAAGGCAAAAGAACTTTTAGAATTTAATTCTTATTCTGTTGAAATTTTCAATCAACTGAAAACTTACAAGGATTACAAAAATTATCAGCCTCAATACAGACCATTTCAATTAGCTTTTTTGCTTCTTAATCTTGAATCAACAATCGATCAAGATTCAGTTGACAGAAATAAAAAAGTTGATATGCTTTGGTTTCCGACTGGTGGAGGAAAGACAGAAGCATATTTAGCTTTAACAGCATTCAC
>JAZDJJ010000195.1:0-22574 GCA_043804035.1 Bacteroidota bacterium | reverse complement strand
AGGCGGCTTAAAAACGTTTGCGATCATTTTTTGAGGTGAAATCATGAAGAAGAGTGTACTGGAAGAAAAAAAACAAGAATTCCTGAGTATGAAAGAAACCATGAGAAACCAAAATATTGGAAAGTTGGATGCAAACTCATATCGTAACCATCACGCGGGGAAATTAATTTGAGAATAAAAGGTCTCATGTATGCCATCATCACCGAAGCTGCCGCATGAATTCCACCTGTATCTGAAAACATATCAATGCTGATTCCGAGAACAAATGCCAATACAAGTATAAGCCAGTTTGGGGTGGTGAAAGGAAGCATCAGAATAAAAAGAACATACAAAAAAGGATTCACATAACCGAGCAATCCAATATTATTAAGAATGAGTACCTGAAAAAGAACTAAGAAAAAAAAGCGAATAATATTTCTGAAAATATCATGAATCATTGCTGTGATGTTTTTTCAAGTTTCACTTGCTCTTCTCTCATTAAATTATTGATTACATAAACATAAGCCAATTGATTGAAATTTGTTGATAATTTTACATCCACATCAAAGAAAGTATTTCCTGCAACTTTTTCAAATCCTTCAATAGTACCAACCATAATTCCTGTCGGAAAAATGGATGAATAAAAACTAGTAACAATAGTATCGCCTTTTTTGATTTCAAGATGAGAAGGAACGCGTTCCATTTTCCCTATTGTCTCATCATCACCGTTCCAATTTAGGATAGAGTTTTCTCCGAATTTTTTTATAGTAACAGGTATCCGCGAATTTTCATGCAACACCGACATTACCGAAGAAAAATTTTCGGACACAGCCCGTACAATGCCAACGATTCCATCGCCACATATTACTCCCATTTCTGATTTTATTCCCTGTTTGGAACCGCGATTGAGAGTAAGATAATTTCTTTTTCGCCGGGTAGAATTATTTATCACTTTAGCTGTGATGAATTGATATTGCTGGTGAAATGCAGAATCATTTACCGAAGTTGGATATGCAGAAAAATTTATGAATGACTGTGGCAATTGGTTCCGTAAATCAGAATTTTCTCTTGATAGATTTTTGTTCACTTCTTTAAGTGCAAAATAATCCGTAATGTTTGAATATGTCTCCATAACATTTCCGGCAACGACATTTGACGAATTGATGAATTGAGAACGTTGAAAATGATTATTCCTGATAGCCAAAAAAATTGATAATGTTTCCAAAGAAAGAAAAAGCAAAAAGTAATAATTTCGGGTGAAAAACAATAGTAGATTACGCATTAGATTTGTTCTTCGTTAATTGTTCTTCGTTATTTTTTTTATTTAATGAGGAACAAAAATCTATCAATATTCTTCAGCGCAATTCCTGTACCTCTTGCTACAGCGCGTAACGGATCTTCTGCAATATGCACAGGCAATTTTGTTTTCAAAGAAATTCGTTTATCAATTCCTCTGAGCAAAGCGCCACCACCTGTCATATAAATTCCTGTTCTGTAAATATCCGCTGACAATTCCGGGGGTGTAATCTCCAGTGCATTCAAAATTGCTTCTTCTATTTTAGCGATTGACTTATCTAGGCAATGAGCTATTTCAGCAGAAGAAACATAAATTTCTTTTGGAACTCCTGTCATTAAATCTCTGCCATGAACAGGATAATCGGGAGGCGGATTATCAATATCCGGTATAGCAGCACCAACTTCAATTTTGATTCGCTCAGCAGTACGTTCTCCAACAAGAATATTGTGTTGTCTGCGCATATATTCTTCTATATCAGCAGTAAAATCATCACCGGCAATACGAATGGACTTGTCGCACACAATTCCTCCAAGAGCAATGATTGCAATATCGCTGGTGCCACCACCAATATCCACAATCATGTTTCCCATTGGTTCGTCCACATCAATACCAATACCGAGAGCAGCAGCCATTGGTTCATGAATGAGATATATTTCTTTTCCGCCTGAGTGTTCGGCAGAATCTTTTACGGCACGTTTTTCCACTTCTGTTATTCCTGAAGGTATACAAATCACCATTCTCAGAGAGGGAGCAAATAATCTTCTTCCTTGTCGTATCATTTTAATCATCCCGCGTATCATATATTCCGCAGCATCAAAATCAGCAATTACTCCATCTCTTAGAGGACGAATTGTTTTAATATTGTCATGCGTTTTGCCATGCATCTGCATTGCTTGTTTTCCGATAGCAATGACTCTGCCAGAGTTGCGATCAATAGCAATGATTGACGGCTCGTCAACAACAACACGGTCGTTATGAATGATAACCGTATTTGCTGTTCCTAAATCAATTGCTATTTCCTGAGTTAAAAAACTAAAAAACCCCATAGTAAAAATTATAAATTATAAATATTAGTTCACAAAAAAAATATTCACATATCAATGTTTGAAATGCCTGATACCAGTAAACACCATTGCCATGTTTTGTTTATTACAATAGTCAATAGAATCCTTATCTCTTATAGAACCGCCCGGCTGAACAATTGCTGTGATGCCTGCATCGTGAGCAATCTCTACGCAATCGGCAAAAGGGAAAAATGCATCCGAAGCCATCACTGCGCCTTTCAATGAAAATCCGAATGATGTTGCTTTGAGAATGGCTTGTTTGAGTGCATCTACTCTTGATGTTTGCCCGACACCACTCGCAAGTAATTGTTTATTTTTTACAAGCACAATCGTATTTGACTTTGAATGTTTTACAATTTTATTTGCAAATACAAGATCGCTAAATTCAATTTCTGTTGGCGAAACTTTTGTAACGGTTTTCATATCAGAAACATTTTCGGTTTTAGAATCTCTGTCTTGCACTAATATTCCGTTTAATGTAGTACGAATAATTTTTGCAGGCAGTTCCGATTTTTTTTGCTGAAGAATGATTCTGTTTTTTTTTTGCTTCAGTGTTTCAAGTGCTTTATCGTCATAAGCAGGAGCAATGATTACTTCAAAAAAAAGTTTATTTATCTCTTCGGCAGTTTCTTTGTCAACTTTTACATTCGTAATAAGAATTCCTCCAAAAGCAGAAACAGGATCTCCTGCCAGCGCATCTTTCCATGCATCAACTAAATTTATTCGTGAAGCAAATCCACAAGCGTTGTTATGTTTTAGCACAGCAAAAATACACAACTCCTCATTACTCTCTGAAGAATTATGTGTTGTAAATTCAGATATAAGATTCACTGCTGCATCAATGTCTGTCAGATTGTTGTAAGAAAGTTCTTTCCCGCTGATTTGTGAAAACATTTCTTCAAAGTTGCCATAAAAAATTCCCTGCTGATGAGGATTTTCTCCATAGCGGAGTTGTTTAGTTCGTTCCGATTCCGGATGCAATTCAGAACAAAAGAATTTTTTTCCCCCGTTCATCTTTGTAGAAACAGAAGAGATGTTTTTAAAATAATTCAGGATGGCAGTATCATATTTTGAAGTAACATCAAATGCGCACATGGCAAAATGTTTTCTGTCTTCAAGAGAAGAAATACCTTTTTTTTCTTCCAAGATTTTCAACAGATAGGAGTATTCGTTTTTTGATGGAACGATAACCACATCAATAAAATTTTTTGCAGCAGCACGGATGAGCGAAATTCCTCCAATGTCAATCTTTTCTATAATTTCTTTTTCATCATTTGTTTTCGCAACCGTTTCTTCAAATGGATACAAATCAACAATCACTAGATCAATTTCAGGAATATTATATTCTGATAATTGTGCTTGATCGCTTTGTGATTCTCTTCTGCTTAAAATTCCTCCAAAAATTTTTGGATGAAGTGTTTTTACTCTTCCACCAAAAATGGAAGGATAAGAAGTGAGTTGTTCAACGGAAATAACTTTTACTCCCAGTTTTTCTATGAACTCCTGCGTGCCGCCCGTGCTATAAATGACAATTCCAAGTTCATTTAATTTTTTTACAATATGCTCAAGATTATTTTTATAGAAAACAGAAATAAGGGCACTTTTGATTTTTTTATTCATAAGATTTTTAAAATGCAACTATTGACCATTGACTAATAAATACTAAATACTAACAAAAGTATTTAATTTCTTTAATGAAAGAATAAATCCCGAAGCCAAAAAAATTACCACACTCATTATTGCAACCGGCATAATGAGAAATATAATATAAAGGGAGATATTTTATTTAGGACTTACGCAGAGTTTTCTTATTCTGCCACAAAGGCACCAAGGCACAAAGATTCACAAAGAAATTCTGGTGAGTTATTCTCTTGCAAAACAAAAACTTGGTGTCTTTGTGTCTTAGTGGCATAAATTTTAATTTATAAATGAATGTTTGCGTTAGTCCTACTTAAAGCATATACCTTGCCTTTGCTGAAACATTCTGTCCGACAAATTCTCCTTTCAGATATTTAAAATATCCCGCAATAGCAATCATTGCTGCATTATCTGTGCAGTATTCAAGAGGAGGAATGGAAGTATTCCATCCAAATTTTTTTCCTGTTGCAACAAATTGTTTTCGTAATTCCGAATTAGCCGATACTCCACCTGCAATAGCAATATCTTTTATTCCGGTTTGCTTTGCAGCAGTAAGGAGTTTGTCTATCAATATTTTCACAATGGTATATTGAATAGAAGAACAAAGGTCGTTTAGATTTTTTTCTATAAAGTTTTTATCTTTTTTTATTTCATATCTTACAAAATAAAGAATAGATGTTTTCAATCCGCTGAAACTAAAATTAAGATTGGGAACATTTGGTTCAGGAAATTTATATTTGTTCTTTGCTTTGCCATCTATTATCTGTTGTGCGTAATTATCAATCAGCGGTCCGCCCGGATAAGGAAGCCCAAGTATTTTTGCCGACTTGTCAAATGCTTCGCCTGCTGCATCATCCAATGTTTCGCCTATCACTTTCATATCTAAATAATCTTTTACTAAAATAATTTGCGTATGTCCTCCTGAAACAGTAAGACAAAGGAAAGGAAAAGAAAGACCATCACTGATTTTTCCATCATCTGATAAAAGAGGCAGAAGGATTGTGAATAAAATGCGCCAGTACGTGCGACTGTGTATGATTCACTTCAATCAAAGGAATATTTAATGCAAGCGTCATTGCTTTTGCAAACGAAGTTCCTACAAGCAAAGAACCAATAAGACCGGGTCCGCGGGTGAAAGCAATTGCATTGAGTTCTTCTTTTCTCACACTTGCAATTTTCAGCGCTTGGTCAACCACAGGAACAATATTTTTTTGATGCTCACGCGAGGCAAGTTCAGGAACCACTCCGCCATATTTTTTATGTACGTCCTGATTGGCTATCAAATTAGAAAGAACATTTTGGTTGCGGATAACAGCAGCAGCAGTATCATCGCAGGAAGATTCTATGCCGAGGATAATTATTGGTTTCAGGTTTTAAGTTTTAGTATTTTTTTTACTACATAAATCTTTCTTCTCTTTGATAAGATAAGATAACACAACTGAGAAAATAATTACAGAAAGTACAACAACAAGCGAAACATTTACAGGTATCTTGTACCAGTGTTCTATCAACATCTTCACCCCAATAAAAGTTAATACGACAGCAAGTCCTTTTTTCAAATAACGAATTTTATCAATTACGCTTACAAGGACGAAAAACATAGACCTAAGTCCAAGTATAGCAAACACATTAGAAGTATAGACAATGAACATATCACGGGTAATGCCAAAGATAGCAGGGATAGAATCCACAGCAAATATTAAATCGGTGGTTTCCACTATTAACAATACCAAAAAGAGTGGAGTAACGTACCATTTGCTATCCTTCTTAATAAAGAACTTACTTCCCTCGTATTTATCGTGAGTACGTAGCCAACGATTAGCAAGACGTAGCAAAGAATTCTTTGAAATATCCACCAAATCATCATCAGGACGTGCTTTAAAGAATCCAATCCCGGTATATATTAAAAAACCACCGAAAATATAAAGTATCCATTCAAACTCATTGATTAATGTGCCTCCTATAAAAATGAATATAGCCCGCATAATCAAAGCACCAAGCACTCCCCAGTATAAAACAAAGTGATATTCTTTTTTAGGAACAACGAAGTAAGAAAAGATAACGATAAAAACAAAAATATTATCTACCGAAAGCGATAGCTCTACTACATAACCCGTAAGAAATTCCATCGCTTTGTTTCTACCCTTGTAATGATTAACAACAAAACAAAAAATCATTGCCAACAGAATCCATACAATTACCCATATCAATGCTTCACGGAAAGTAACCTCGTGTGTTTTGCGATTAAATACACCCAAGTCAATGATGATGGCGAGCAATACGATAATTCCAAAGAGCCCATATAATTGTATTTCGGTCATACACAGATTTTTTGTAAAAGTATTTAAAAATATAATTCCAGAAGAAAGAATATTGAGAACACTATGCTTGCAATTCCATTTATAGTAAAGAAAGCAACGTTCACTTTACTGAGGTCATCCGAACTGACAATTGTATGCTGACGGATTATCAGTAAAATAAAAATAGCCGAACCAATCCAATACCATAAATGAAATCCTGCAAGATAACCTGCCAATAAAATTATTACAGAACTTATTAAATGAAAGAACGAAGAAAGAGTTAGTGCGTTTTTTTTTCCAAGCAGAACGGGAATAGATTTTAATTTTTGGGAACAATCAAAGCCCTCATCCTGCAAAGCATAAATAATATCAAAGCCGC
This sequence comes from Bacteroidota bacterium, assembly GCA_043804035.1. Classification (GTDB taxonomy): domain Bacteria; phylum Bacteroidota; class Bacteroidia; order Palsa-948; family Palsa-948; genus JAZDJJ01. The sequence continues at coordinate 15,917 of JAZDJJ010000195.1, read as the reverse complement.
TTACCCAAAAAAGCACTACGAAAGAGTAGAGGAGAGGAAGCAATTTAAATTCACCTGTTACTGCAAGAAATGCACCAACAGGAGCAAGTGATAATCCAAGTCCGAGAATTAAATGACATAGCGAAGTAAATCTTTTTGTGTAACTGTATCCAAGAATAACAAGCAAGGCAATTGGAGAAAGGAAGAAGCATAAAAAGTTAATGAAATAAGAAGTCAGAATAAACAAAAATGAATTTATGAAAACAAATGTTAATGCTGATGAAGAAGAAATAATTCCTTTTGGAATTTCACGGATTTGTGTGCGAACGTTTTTACTATCATAATATTTATCTGTCCAACGATTAAAAGCCATAGCAGCATTGCGTGCAAAGACCATACAAAGAATAACTAATGCAAATAATTTCCAATTGATTTCTGTGTTACTGATTTTTATTCCGAGGAAAAAACCGATAACTGCAAAGGGCATTGCAAAAAGGGTATGGCTGAATTTAATGAGGGAAATATAAAATGAAATTGTTTTCATTTACTAATCATTTCAGGATACCTATGCTCACTCCTATCGTTGGAAGAACACCTGAATAATCCAGTTTTGTCCATTTATTATATTTTGTAAAAGTTTTTTCACTATCATACTTGCTGAGACGAAAAGCACCGCCCACATAAAAATCAAGACAATAAACTTTCTTAATTGGAATCTTCCATCCAAGCACTACTCCCATAGCGTAAATATTCAGATTGTGAATACATTCTTCATACTGATTCCCAGTCATCCACTTTTTACTCACAATAGAAACTCTTCTAAACATTGCAAAGGGTGCAGTATATGCACCAACAGGGGCTTTTTTGGATAAAGACAGAAAATACCTTGGCTGAACCATTATTCCCCATCCCATAATCATACTTGTATTGTAATAGTATCCATCCATATCAATACTCGCCATAGCCATCCTGATATATGAATCTGATAATCCATCTTTTGAACCGTAAGTTCCCATAGCAGTAACATCAAGCGACCAATGATTTGCTATACGTTGTTCATAATTCAATGCAAATGTGCTTTCAAACAAACGTATGGGATTTAAGCGGATAGAAAGTTTCACACTGTCATCACTAAAAGATTTTTCAGATGAAGCAATAGAAACTAATGGGATAATTAACCACAAAATGAAAGATAATTTTTTCATAAAAAGTTTATTTTTGAATTGTTTGATACAAACATACATATAATTTAAATTACACATAAACGGTGTTTCATTGTTTCATTGTTTCATTGTTTCATTGTTTTGTAATAATGAAAGAACAAATGGAGTTAATTCATTTGTAGAAACGCAATGAATTGAGTTTTTATGATAAATGATATTTACACAATGACGAAGATTGATATAATTCATTACGATTTCTCTCTGTCTTCTTGCTGTATTTTTGAGAGATTACTATAGGACTTACGCAGAGTTTTCTTATTCTGCCACAAAGTCACCAAGGCACAAAGATTCACAAAGAAATTCTGTTGAATTATTCTCTTGCAAAACAAAAACTTGGTGTCTTTGTGTCTTCGTGGCATAAATGTTAATTTATAAATGAATGTTTGCGTAAGTCCTATACTATTCCTGTCCTCAAAGCACCTTTAAAATTGCATATAAAAGCATCAAAACAAGAGATTTTTAGAGATGCTTCATAGATAAAAAAGACGATTGAGACGATTCCTGTCGGGATTAAAACGGTTCCCGTAGGGATTGAATCGTTTCCCGTAGGGATTGAATTATTTCCCGTCGGGATTGAATTATTTCCCGTAGGGATTGGAACGTTTCCCGTAGGGATTGAATTATTTCCCGTCGGGATTGAATCGTTTCCCGTAGGGATTGAATTATTTCCCGTCGGGATTGAATTGTTTCCCGTAGGGATTGAATTATTTCCCATAGGGATTGAATTGTTTCCCGTAGGGATTGAATTATTTCCCGTAGGGATTGAATTATTTTAGCGACTGATTGAATTGTTTAAGCGACTGATTGAATTGTTTCCCGTAGGGATTGAATAGTTTCCCGTAGGGATTGAAATGAAACAATGAAACAATGCCTGCCTGCGCAGGCAGGCAACAATGTAACAATGAAACAATGAAACAATACAACAATGAAATAATAATTTTGTGAATTATTTGCTTGCGTATCTAAAAAGTGTTTATATTTGTATTCAATTTAATTATCAACCCGTTCTCATAATAACAAATATGAGGACATAAAACAAAAAAATTATGGAAACAACAGTAAGAAAATTAGTAGTTGCACTGAAGTTGGCGCGTTTAGCAATGGCAAAAAAAATAGAAAAGGCAAGGTTTATCCTTACATCAATGATAGGCAACGCGTACTTCCCAACTCCAAGCCCACCATTAGCAATCATTTCGGGCTGTGTTAATAATCTTGAAACAGCATATATTGCTGCGCAGGGAGGAGGTGCTGACGAAACTGCCGCTATGCATGCAAAAGAATTATTGTTTGATTTGGCTCTGAAATCATTGGCAGCTTATGTAGAAGGAGTTGCTAATTCAAACCCTGTGAATGCCGAAGCAATTGCCCTTAGCGCTGGAATGGAAGTAAAAAAGATAGGAATACATACTGCTCACGAATTTAATCTGTCGGCAACGGGCAATCCAGGCGAGATAAAGGTATCTACAAAATATGTAGAACGGTCAACCTTTATGTTTCAGATGTGCATCAATACAGGTGATGAAGGTAACTGGGAAACAATTATGCAATCAACGCGTTCTAAATTTGTAAAGAAAAATCTTGTCAGCGGCACACGTTATTATTTTCGTGTAGCAGTAATTAACAAAAACGGACAAGGTCCCTGGAGCAATGTACTGAATATGATTTCGCTATAATAATTTGTTGGAAGTGTTAATTTTATTGAGTTCTTTGTGAAATAATTTTGTGGTAAAAAATTAATTTTGGGAATTGATTCTTTCAATAATAAATAATAAATAATCAATAATCAATTTTCATAAGCAATTACAAAAAGTTGCATTTACTACTCAATTTTTTTTATATGCAACTCAAACTTTTCTTCATCAGAAAAATAAAAGTTCTGTTTGCCCGATGGAATCTTCACATCATTGTTAAACCTTTTACGGGATTTCTTTTGAAGATTGCTTACCTTTCTAAATTTTCTGAATGGAGAGCAAAACATAGTAATCTTTCATTTAATGATTTTTATTCTTCTAAATGGAATTACAACAAACGTTATTCACTTTACGAGTATGTTTTGACGCATGAAAAATTAGATGGTGCAATAAATTATTTAGAGTTTGGTGTTTCTGAGGGACATTCTTTCCGTTGGTGGATGGAACATAATAAAGATGCAAATTCAACCTTTCATGGTTTTGATACTTTTACGGGGTTACCTGAGGATTGGAATGTTTTTAAAGAAGGAGCAATGTCTACTGAAGGAAAAACGCCTGATGTGAATGATTCGCGTGCTACTTTTGTGAAAGGTCTTTTTCAGGATACCTTGCCGAAATTTCTAAAAGAATTCTTTTACGACAAATCAAAACTAACAGCAGGTAATCGCAAGGTCATTCATCTTGATGCCGACTTATACACTTCCACTTTGTATGTACTTACTTCGTTTGCTTCGTTCTTAAAGGCAGGAGATATTTTGTTGTTTGATGAGTTTGTTGTCCCTCATCACGAGTTTCTGGCTTTTGAGAATTTTACTTCGTCATACAGAATAAATTATGAAGTGATAGGTGCTGCAAATAATTATTATTTTCTGGCAATCAAAATAAAATAAAACATATAAGGGCAGTTTCCAAAATTGGTTTCGTCATTGCGACATGACTCGTATTGAACTTGCCGAAATAAGCGAAGCGAAATGGAAGCAATCTCTTACTTCGGCAAGCTCAGTAACCAAATAGCAGGGACAAAGATTGCTGTTCGGGCACACGTCATGGCGGGCTTGACCCGCCATCTTCTTGTTCTTATCAGTTTTATTTTTTTTCTCATTCATTCATTGCAAAATATAATTGCAATAAATTGGTATATTTAGAAGGTTTTACTCACATAGAAGAAGCTATTGCACACGAAAAGAATTTGAAAAATTGGAAACGGAAATGGAAAAATGATTTGATAAGTAAAATGAATCCGGAATGGAAAGATTTGAGTTTTGAGGTTGAACATTGGTAGTGGTTTTTTATTGAGATGGCGGGTCAAAGCCCGCCATGACGAACAAATCAAAAATGACTTATAGAAGAAATACAATATTTAAGTAATTACAATAACATAAATGAAACTTGCCATCGGCTCAGACCACGCAGGGTTTTCTTTAAAAGAAAAACTCATAAAATATCTTTTAGAAAAAAGATATGAAGTAAAAGATTTCGGAACTTATTCCGAGGAAAGCACCGACTATCCTGATTATGCTCATCTTGTTGCAAGAGCAGTGGAAGAAAAGAAGTTTGATTTTGGAATTTTATTGTGTGGTAGCGGCAATGGTATCAACATGACTGCCAACAAACACGCGGGAATTCGTGCAGCACTCTGCTGGAACAGAGTACTCGCCAAACTTGCTCGTCAGCATAATGACGCAAACATACTTTCACTCCCCGCTCGTTTTATAGAAGAAGAAGAAGCAAAAAAATGTGTAGATGTTTTTCTCTCAACATCCTTTGAAAGCGGAAGACATGAAAGAAGAGTAAAAAAAATTAACCATTAAGAGTTAACCCAACTTGGAAAATTGGGACTACAAATTATTTTATCTCTTCTGCAGTGAAATATTTGCGAAAAAAAATTCCTTGTTATGCAAATTTTTCATTCTACAAGCGATAAAATTGACTCAAATTGAATTTGGGACTACAGTTTCACAAAATGTTCCAAGTTGGGTTAAGCGACTTTTCGGAGAAGAACCAAGTAAGGAATTATTACTTGATTTTTTGAATGAACTTTTGAATGCCGAGCAAGGAAAGATTATCAAATTAACTTACTTGAAAAGCGATAAACTTGGAACAAGTGAAGATGAGAGAAAAGCAATTTTTGATTTGTATTGTGAAAATGAAAAAGGAGAAAAGTTTATTGTAGAACTACAAAAGACGAAACAAAAATTTTTCAAAGACAGAGCATTATACTATTCAACATTCCCAATTAGAGAACAAGCGATACAAGGCAGTGAATGGAATTTTGAATTAAAAGCCGTATATACTGTGGCTATTTTGGGCTTTGAGTTTGACGATGATAAAGGTCAGCCGAATAAATACAGATACGATATAAAACTTTCAGACATTGAAACACACAAAATATTCTATGACAAACTTACATTTATATATCTTGAAATGCCAAAGTTCAACAAAACAATTAATGAATTATCAACGAGATTTGACAAATGGTTGTACATAATTAAAAACTTAAACAAACTTGATAGAATACCTAAGGAATTGAGAGAGAAAATCTTTGAACGACTTTTTGAAATTGCTGAGGTCGCAAGATTCTCACAAAAACAATTACAGGACTATGAAGATAGTTTGAAATATTATCGCGATATGGAAAATTCATTAGATACTAAATACGAAGAAGGAATAAAAAAAGGGAAGATAGAAATTGCAAAAAAATGCAAACAAAAAAATATGCCCAATAAAGATATTGTTGATTTAACTGGTCTTTCAGTTGAAGAAATTGAGAAATTATAATTTAAAAAATTTGTAATAGTTTTTTATTGAGATGGCGGGTCAAGCCCGCCATCAAAAGAACCACTACCAATTTTCAACCTCAAAACTATAAATCATTTTTATTTTTATCACGTTTATGTGTAGTTGAAAATTTTATGTACGTTTGAAGTGAATACATTTACATTTCTATTATGAAAAAATTATTTATTGCTTGTTATCTGTTGTCTGTTGTTTGTTTTACTTTCTCTCAAACTTTTCCTTCAAATAGTTATCGTTCTGTTTCCAATCCACATTATTGGAAAAACCACTCTCTATCATCTGATGGATACTGGCAGCAGGATGTGCATTACAAAATAAAAGCAAACATAGATGAGAAGACCGACATCATCAGCGCAACAGAAGAACTTATTTACTACAATAATTCTCCCGACACTTTGTTCAAAGTTTATTTTCATCTTTATCAAAATGCTTTTCAGCCCGGCTCTTACCGGGATAAACTTTTATCAGAAAAAGGTACGGATGAAAAATACGGACATTACGAGAAGCAGAAAAAAAATACGGAAGTGTTATCATTATTAGTGAACGGAATGGAAGTGGAAACAAATCTTGACAACACGATAATGGAAGTGAATTTGAAAAAGCCACTGCTGCCCAAGGATTCTTGCGTGTTTCAAATTATCTTTAAAACATATTTTGAATCGCAAAGATCTGCAGGTCGCAGAATGAAAATGTTTGATACTTATGGCAACAAACATTACAATGGCGTACATTGGTATCCACGCATCTGCGTATATGACCGCAAATTCGGATGGGACACTTACCAGCATCTTGGAAAAGAATTTTATGGCGACTTTGGTACTTATGATGTAGAACTTTCTTTTGCAAACAACTTTGTGGTGGAAGCAACAGGAAATCTTTTGAACAGCAGTGAAGTTCTTCCTGATGAACTTCGTCAGAAACTTGATATAAAAAATTTTAAGAACAAACCAATATATTCTTCTCCTTCTGTCATTACTCCTTACGATAGTACTCAAAGAAAATCGTGGAAGTATTATGCGGAAAATGTTCATGACTTTGCTTTCACTGCCGACCCTACTTACAGGATTGGAGAAGCACAGTGGAATGGAATTAAGTGTATTGCACTTGCTCAGGAGCCCATTGCTTCGCTTTGGCAGAATGCAGCCGAATACACAGCGAAAGTGATAAAAGTTTATTCAGAAGATATTGGTATGTACATCTATCCGAAAATAATTGTTGCTGATGCACGCGACGGAATGGAATATCCGATGCTCACGCTTTGTGGCGGCTTTGACCCGAACTATCGCACCCTCATTGCTCACGAAGTTGGACATAATTGGTTTTTCGGAATAATAGGCAATAATGAAACCTACCGTGCTTTGTTAGATGAAGGATTCACGGAATTTCTTACCTGCTGGGCATTAGAAAAAATTGATGGCAAAGAGCTGATAGAATATCCTCCCGCTTCAAGATATGTTCGGGAGTTTATCAAGCCCAACATCGTTCGCAACAACGAAGCGCATCTTCCTTATTTGATGGATAAAGAGGGAACCGTTATCAGTAAACATTCAGATGATTTTAACACATCATCATACAGCAATGGAGGATACCGTCAGGTTTATTGCAAAACTGCCACGATGCTTTACAATCTGCAATATGTATTGGGTGATGATCTTTTTTTAAACGCAATGAAACATTATTTTGAAGAATGGAAAGTTCGCCATCCTTATCCTGAGGATTTCCGTAATTCCATAATTCAATTTACACATGTGGATTTGAATTGGTTTTTTGATCAATGGTTAGAGACATCCAAGACCATTGATTACAAAATAAAAAATGTGAAGCAAGTCAAAAGTGGCGACAATAAAGATGAGTATCTTCTCACATTTCAAAGAAAAGGAAAAATGCAAATGCCAATTGATTTTACTGTGCTTGACAGAAACGATGACATTCATAATTTTCATATTCCAAACACGTGGTTCATAAAAAAAACTGATGCTGCTGTATTACCAAAATGGTATGGCTGGGATAAAATACAACCTGCTTATCAAACGATTGTAAAAATTCCTGCAGGAATAAAATCTGTAGTCATTGACCCTACAAATCGTCTTGCCGATTCTTATATGCCTGACAATCGCTTGCCCAAAGAGATTTCCTATTCTTTTGACTCTAAAATTTACAATCCGCCCGACTGGACGCATTACGAACTTTTTGCACGCCCCGATTTGTGGTATAATGGCTATGACGGAATCAAAGCAGGGGTTAATCTTAATGGAAATTTTATGTATTGCAATATGTTTGATGTTAATTTGTGGGCAAATTCAGGACTTGCACAAAATCTTCCCCCCAATACTACCAATCAAAATGATTTTAACAGCATTTCCTTTCGGGTTAATTATGAAACACCTATCAATTTTTTTTCTACAAACTCTTCTGTTTATTGTTCTATAAAAAAATTAGACGGACTAAATAGTTATCGGGCAGAAATTGATAAACACGATGCAGACAACAAGAATCGTGTGTATGTTTTTTTAAAATCTATGATACGAAGAGATTACAATGACCTGAATTATCTTCTCTATCCCAAGGAATGGGAGAAAGATATGTTAAACAACACTATCAAATTAGGATATGAACATAATTATTCTTACAAACAGGGAACAGGGCAAATAAATCTTGCATTGTCTTCTTCCACACTGATGAGTGATTATGATTATGCAAATATTAATCTTGTCGTTGTAAATCAGAATCATTTCGGAAAAATCAATTTCAACACGCGCACATATTTGCAATATGGAACAGGAAAAAATACTCCTAAAGAATCTTCGCTATATCTTGCAGGTGCAAACCCCGAAGAATTAATGGAAAATAAATTTACCCGCTCCATCGGATTGGTTCCGAATTATTGGACTGGCTATGGTGCCACAACAAATTATTTTCAGCAGGGAGGAGGATTGAATCTGAGAGGATATGCCGGTTATCTTGTCCCTTATCCTGATAAAAATGGCAATGTAAAATTTATCTATCGCGGAACAAGCGGTGCTGCTTTCAATGCCGAACTTGAGTTTGGACAACTCTTTAATTTTATCAACGTTATTGATCAGAATGGAATTGTGAAATGGATAAAAAATACTTTTAATTTAAACACTTATTTGTTTGGAGATATAGGTGTGATAAATTGCAATTCTCCGAACGAAAAATTTGCTCTTGCCCCCTGGCGTGCCGATGCAGGCGTGGGAACTGCACTTACTATAAAAAAATTCGGTCCGCTACAAACCGTAGAACCACTCACAATTCGTTTTGATATGCCGCTGTTCCTCAACAAAATTCCTGCTGTGGAAAGTGATTATTTTAAGTTTAGGTGGGTGATTGGAGTGAGCAGGGCGTTTTGAAAAACTACTCAATAGGGAAATTATACAAAAACATCAAAACAAAAAACATATAAGTTATGTTTTTTTTAAAATTCTTCTGATTTTGCATATTTTGATGTTTTTCCGATGATTGAGCAAGGTTCCCCAATGCCCGGGGAAGTTTCCTGAATGCCCGGGGAAGGTTACCGGATGCCCGGGGAAAGTTACTCAATGCTCGGATAAGGTTGACGGTAACTTCTTCATATCGGCAGGTAATTGCATGAAAAAACAGAATAACGAACATCTATTTCAGGAACCTCAAATATGAGAAAACCCCGAAATGAATCCGGGGGCAGGATTTATGAATAATGAACAACGAAGTAAAATAAACGAAAAGAAATGCGTTTATATTTATCATTCAATTTTCCCTGCTCGTATAAAGAAGTCACATCTTTCCTTTTATCTTTGCCGAAATGAATTTTATCATTAACCTTATCATCACAACACTTGCAGTATTGATTACTGCATATATTTTACCGGGCGTATATGTTGATACATTTTTCACAGGAGTTATTGTTGCAGTGGTGCTCGGAATATTAAATACTATCGTCAAACCGCTAATGATACTTCTTTCTTTTCCCATCGTTATTTTTAGTTTTGGATTATTTTTGCTGGTCATAAATGTTTTACTTATTCTTCTTGCCGATAAACTTATAGACGGATTTGAAGTGAATGGATTATGGTGTGCATTGTGGTTTAGTATTGTGATGTGGATTGTTCAGGGAATTTTTAACACAATAAAAAAAAGAGATGAATATGAAAACTAATTTTCAGGTTTCGGATTTCATGTTTCGGATTTTGCTAATTTATTTTTTGTATTTTTCAATTTACAATCTGCAATCTTTTGCACAAACTTCACTCAGCGCAAATGCCGGACCTGATACAGGTAACTGTCCTAGCGATGGTGTAACTATTGGAGGAACTCCCGCTGCCGCAGGAGGAACTTCGCCCTATACATATTCATGGTCGCCGGCAACTAACATTAGTAATCCTAATATTCCTAATCCAAAAGTTTCTCCAACTACACCAACAAGTTATGTCCTTCAAGTTACTGATGCAACAGGAGATTCTATATCCGATGTGGTGTATGTAACTAATTATTCTAAACCCATCGTTTCTGCCGGAGCGGATGTAACCATCATGCAGGGCTCTAGTACGGTTTTGCAAGGAAGCGGAGCAGTAATTTATAACTGGCACCCTGCTAACGGATTACTTTTGCAGAATACTGCAAATCCTGTTGCAGAACCTAACTCCACAACTACTTACTATGTAGCAGGACAAAATGGAAATGGATGCTTAAATTACGATACTGTAATCGTATTTGTAATTCCCGGCAATACATTAATTATATATAATACTTTTACGCCTAACGAAGATGGAGTGAATGATTCCTGGTATATTGGCAACCTCGGAATGTATCCGAAAAATAAAATGGAAATTTACAACAGAAATGGAAAACTTGTGTATATAGCATCTCCGTATTTGAATAACTGGACGGGAAAGATAAAAGATGCGGAACTTCCTGCGGCAACCTATTATTATATTATTGACACAGGAATAGAAGGTAAAGAAAAAATTAAAGGCGCAGTAACAATAATCAGATAAAAACCACCATCATTCATTTTACCAAAAAGAATAAAAAAAAACATGAGGATGCTAAAATTATTAAATAGAAAAAAAGGATTCCTGATTTGTATTTTACATTTTTTATTTCACAATATTTTTCTTCCCTCAGAAAAAAACGTTGGATTGGCTTTTGCACAACAACTTCCTTATTACACTCAGTTCAAATCCAATAACATTATGCTAAATCCCGGTGTTACCGGAACAAAAAAATTGATTGATGCACGTTTGAATTACCGCAATCAATGGGTTGGTTTTGAGTCGGCACCGGTTACAGAAACTTTTTCTATAAACAGTAGGTTTGCAAAAGGAGTGATGGGTTTGGGAGCAATGATATTCTCTGATAAAACAGGTCCAACTTCAAGAACAAACATTTCTTTATCATACGCTTATCATGTATGGTTTGATGATGTGGAATTATCACTGGGGATTGCAGGAAACCGTATTACTTATCAAGTTGACCCTTCTCTGATCACACTTCACATTCCGATAGATCCCTCTATTGACAAATCTGTTCAGATGGAATCAACCGTTTATGATGCCAGCGCAGGCGCTTACTTTTACAACGACCGTTTTCATCTCGGACTCAGCATATTGAACCTGCGGGAAGCAACCATAAATTTTTTTCCGAAAGATGACCTCCTTCATAAAACACAAATTCAGATGGTACCTCATATATATGGCTCCATGGGATACAATTGGTCAGGGCAGCCAGAGTGGATATGGGAAAATTCCTTGCAGATAATGTATGTCAAGGCAAATCCAATGAACATTGATTACAACCTACGGCTTCACTATAAGCAAAAAGTTTTTGGAGGATTCTCGTTTCGTTTTCACGATGCATTTGCTTTGCATACAGGCGTTTCTTTTAAGGAAAATTTTCAACTTGGTTATTCTTACGATTTGGTTATCTCTCCGCTTCGTTCTTTTCAAAGCGGTTCGCATGAAATTATGATTATCTGGAGTTCTAATCTTGGACAAGACAAAAAAGGTAAATACATGAACAAAGAATTTAAACGTCAGAAATACAACAATATGTTTTGAGATGAAACGATTTGCTTTCAGGAAAAAAGAACGGTTGGCAAATAAAAAAATAATTGAACATCTTTTTTTAACGGGGAAAGAAATTTTTGTTTTTCCGATAAAAATAATTTGGATGCCAATTACATTGCCTTTTGATGTTCCATTGCAAACATCGTTTTCTGTTCCAAAAAAAATATTCCATAAAGCATCAGACAGAAACCGGATTAGAAGAAGGATGAGAGAAGCATTCCGGTTGAATAAACATTCTTTCTATGAAGTTTTAAAAAATAAAAATTGTGGAATTGCAATGATGATAATATATTCTTCAAAAAAAGAAATCTCTTTTATAGAAATAGAAAAAAAACTCTTCCTCTTGCTGGAAAAATTCAAATCAGAAATTATTACTAATTTTAATTGCTGATATAAAATCTTACCCGATATTTTTTTAATGAATAAACTGTTAAGTATAATTTTAATTGGAGTGATTCGCTCATACAAAATGACTCTTTCGCTTTTCATCGGGCAATCATGCAGATATCAGCCAACATGTTCTCAATATGGGATGGATGCAATAAAAAAATATGGCGCATTAAAAGGCAGTTGGCTCACCATAAAAAGAATTTGTTCCTGTCATCCATGGGGAGGACATGGATATGATCCGATTCCTTAAAATTAATAATGGTTAATGGCAAAATGAAAGCAATCTGCCCGACAGGGGTGTATGTCAAAACTCACATGAAAAAAAACTAGAACACGGATGACGCGGATTAAACGGATTATCACGGATTTTTTATCAGCGTAAATCAGTCGTATCAGTGTCATCCGTGTTCTATGTAATTTTTGGATGTATGTAAAAAAGTGAGTTTTGACATACACCCCCCGACAGTAGCGAAGAATTTTATGTAAGTTTGTAATTATCTTTACACTTCCCAATGAAAAAAATTAAAAAAATAACCCTCAAAATAGGAGGAGAGATTGGGAAATATCACACACTTCCTATTGATTATCTGATTTCCATTTCTAAAAATTTACAATCTCTTATTTTAGATATTGCCCGTTATGATTTATCAAACAAAGAAGGAATTGATTTGAATGATTTTAAATTAGAATTTGTTTCTTTTGAAAAATCCAGTGCGGTCCCTTCCTATATTTTTTCTCCCCACATACAAACTAATTTGATAGAAGATGTAAAAAAACAAAGAGAAGAAACTTTAGAAAAATTTAGTGAACTAATGGATATATCTCATAATGGAGATTATATAAAATTAAAAGAACGATATATAGATCCTGCTCCAAGAAAATATATTACGGATTCTTTATACACTTTTGTAAATGGTTTCGGCAATACACCTGTAACAATATCAGATAATAAAAAATCAACGTATAAAATATCTCCATTCAAACCCGATATAAAAAACAAAATTCTTTTGGATATAAAATCTGCTAAAGAAGAAAAAGTTATACCAAAAAAACATATTCAACTTGCTAAAGTAGAAATTACAGAAGGGAAATTTAAACCTAATGTTTTGCAATTATTTGACAAAAAATATTCTAATGTAGAATTTGCCCCTGAAATAATTATTGCGGGAGATAAAACATACAAATTAAAATTTCCTCTATACTCCAGAATGGACATTATTGATGAGAAAGTTCAGATTGAAAATGAATTTTTAGGGATATATGCTTATGGCGAAAATTCCGATGAAGCAGAAAAAATGTTTAGCGAAGAATTTGATTATATATATAAACGATATAATGAATTGTCAAATGATAAATTAACAGATGATGTTAAACAAATAAAATCATACATGAATTATATTGTCAGGTAATATGGTGTTAGATTCAAAAAAAACGGAAAACAATTTAATACGCAAAGGGTTTTCCCCAAAAAAATCTGACCACATACGATTAGAATTTTGGTATAATGGAAAGCTTACTCGTATTCGTACAAAACTTAGTCATAATCATCAGGAGATAAATGACTATCTGATTGGACAAATGGCTAAACAGATTGCTCTGACAAGAAAACAATTTATCGCTTTGGCAGATTGTACTCTTGACAAAAATGAATATCAAAAAATTCTTAAAGAACGTGGTATAATTTAATTTGGATTTTTTGCATTTTGTAAATGTGCAATAGCAAAGCATTCATAGAAAAAAATCCATTACATTTATTCCAAATTCAAAATCAAAATAAAAATCATTCAATTATTGAAAAATAAATGACTCGCTTTCATATCAAACATAACCAATAACCAATAACCAATTACCAAAAACATGAAATTACTATCACTGCTCTTCAGGAAAACAAAAAAGTGGCTTTTTATTTTTGTAATATCTGTTGCTTTATTTTTTTCATTCGGGTTTGTTGACAGTTACTTTGAACTATCCAAAAACTTAGATATTTTCGCTACGCTCTTACGCGAGTTAAACACTTATTATGTTGACGATATTAAGCCGGGCAAACTCATCAAGAAAGGAATTGATGAAATGCTTAATACCCTTGACCCATATACTGAATATTACGCCGAATCAGATATTGAGGATTACAAAATGATGATTACCGGGCAGTATGGAGGAATTGGTTCACTCATCCGCAAAAAAAATGATTTTGTGATGATAGGCGAGCCTTACGAAGGATTTCCTGCACAAAAATCCGGATTGATGGCTGGTGATGTTATTACAGAGATTGATGGAAAATCCATAAAAGGAAAATCTACATTGGATATAAGCAAACTGCTAAAAGGACAAGCCGGCACATCTGTAAAAGTTCTCATTGAACGAGAAGAAGAAAAAAAGCCATTTGAAATTACACTTGTACGGGAAGAAATAAAAATCAAAAACGTTCCTTATTATAATGTTGTTGGAGATGGGATTGGTTATATTAAACTCACCGGCTTTACCGAAGGTGCTGCCAAAGAAGTTAAGAATGCTTTTCTTGAACTGAAAGAAAAAAATAAAATCCATGCTTTGATTTTTGATGTACGTGATAACAGCGGAGGATTACTAAAAGAATCAGTTGAGATAGTAAACATTTTTGTAAATAAAGATCAGGAAGTGGTTATGCAAAAAGGTAAGGTAAAAGAAATGAACCGCGTCCATAAAGCGATTTATTCTCCTATGGATACGTCTATGCCTATTGTAATTCTCGCAAATAAAAATTCTGCATCAGCATCCGAAATCGTTAGTGGATCCATTCAGGATCTTGACCGTGGTGTTATCATTGGGCAACGAACTTTTGGCAAAGGACTTGTGCAACAAACTATTCAACTTTCTTATGGAACACAGATGAAAGTTACTACAGCAAAATATTATACTCCAAGTGGCAGATGCATACAAGCGATGGATTATTTCCACAAAAATCCTGAGGGCAAAGCAATACATATTCCTGATTCTTTGATACGTGAATTTAAAACAAAAAACAGCCGCATTGTTTATGATGCCAGCGGTATTTACCCTGATATTTTCATGGAGCCAAGATTATATGCAAATGTTACTATAAGTTTAGTTGACAAGAATCTGATTTTTGATTATTCCACTAAATACAGAATCAAACATTCTCACATCTCCCCGTCAAAAGATTTTTCTCTCACTGAAGATGAGTATAAAGATTTTCTTACTTACATTACCAACAAAGAATATTCTTATACAACGAAAAGTGAAAAATCATTAGAGGAATTAAAAAAGAATACCGAAAGCGAAAAATACTTTGAGAGTATCAAGACAGAATACGAGACAGTATCATCAAAAATTGCTTCAGAAAAAAAAGAAGATGTCACAAAATATAAATCTGAGATAAAAGAAATTCTTGAGTCCGAAATCGCTTCACGGTATTTTTATCAGAAAGGGCGTATGGAATCATTTCTTCGTAATGACTCTGAATTGAAAGAAGCCATCAGAATACTAAATGATATACAACTTTATTATTCTATATTATCCGGAAAAGGAAATTATAAAATCATAGGGAAACCCGGTAGTGATACACATGCCAAATCTAAAGTTTCTTCTCCTGATGATAATAACGAAGATGAAGGAGTCATTGATGAAAAACCTGAGAAGTAAATCTAACATAGATGCATCAAACAAGAAATATTAAATTCCAATCAACAAAAAATAGAAGAATAAATTCAAGTTTGAAGAGCAAATAAATTCAGAAAAGTTGCATTAGTTACTTGAATTTAGGTGAGATAATA
>JAZDJJ010000194.1:0-5801 GCA_043804035.1 Bacteroidota bacterium | reverse complement strand
TTCCCTATTCGCTTTTCCCTATTCGCTTATCCCTATTCGCTTATCCCTATTTTCTATTTTCTATTCCCTATTCGCTTTTCCCTATTCGCTTTTCCCTATTCGCTTATCCCTATTCGCTTATCCCTATTTTCTATTTTCTATTCCCTATTTTCTATTTTCTATTCCCTATTCGCTTTTCCCTATTCGCTTATCCCTATTCGCTTATCCCTATTTTCTATTTTCTATTCCCTATTTTCTATTGGTTTATAACCATCCTTTTTGTTTGTACCATTGATATGTCATGCGGATGGCGGTGAAATTATCAGTTTGTCTTTTAAATCCAAAATCATTTTTCGCTTCTTCGCTACCTGATGTCCAGTTCGGACAAATAATTTCCTTTACCTTATCGCTGTTTAACATAGAATTTTTTAATACATCATTCACATATCCTAATCCTTTGACAAATGTAACAGGAATAGAAATATGTTTTAATTTTTTTCCTGATGTTTCTTTTACGATGTTCCAGAACTCCTTCCAGTATAAAGGATTGCCTCCGAGAAAATATTTTTTTCCATCAGTTGCCGGGGAATGTATTGCCTGAAAACATGCTTTTACAAAATCATCAATGAAAAGAAAATCTACTTTGGAAGTACTGCCACCAACTACCGGTGCAATACCATATTTTATAGCGTATTGAAAAGGAATAAACATACCTCTGTCATAAGGACCGAAAAGAACGGGTGGTCTTAAAATAGTAAAATGTGTAACTGCTTTTTCTATTTCTTTTTCACCTAAAAATTTTGACTTGCCATAATGCGACACAGGTTCTTCGGTATCAACTTCCGTGCGCGGATAAATATTTGCAGGACCCGCCGCCGCCAAGGAACTTATATAAAGAAGACGTTTATCAGGTGCATATTTTCTAACTGCTTCCGCAAGATTTTTCGTACCTGCTGTATTTACTTCGTAATACTGATTTTTATTTTTGGCGGTAATAAGTCCTGCTGTATGAATGATAAAAGAAACTTCTTTTAGCAGGTGCTGTGGAAAATTATTCAAATCACCTGATATGGGTTTGACAAAAGAAATATTTGCATCCAAAAATTTTTTTTGATTTCTGACCAATCCATAAACCACAAAACCCTGCTTATGAAAATACTCTGCCAAGTGCCGTCCTACAAAACCTGTAACACCGGTTATAAATATTTTTTTTTCGTTCATAATTATTTTTTAAAAATTATTTTCACTCTGCTGTTGAGTGTGTGAAAGTAATTATTTTTTAAACATTATGTGATGCTTTGTTGCACAAAGAAGAAGTAAAAGAATTTGTTGAAAAATATGGTTGGTCAAAATTTGAGCTAATTCTTATGATAAGGTGCTGGAAAAATAATTGTCTTGCAGTATCTTCGTCCGTCAGTTGGCTGATGATTTAAAAACCCTTATCTTTTTCTGATAACCTTAGTAGAAATTAAGGGCAGTTCTAATAAATACAAATAAACGTCATTGCGAAGGAGGAACGACTGAAGCAATCTGTTTTTTCATGTAGAAATAGAGATTGCTTCCTGCTTCGTGCCTCGCAGTCGCAATGACGATACGGATCTGCCTGTGCCGAACACGGCAGACAGGTTTGCGTAAGTCCTATTACTATTTCGGGCTGAAGCCCGATAATTATTTTTGTAATCTGTTTTCCGTCAGATAAAGCAGACGGCAATTGAAAAATGACAATTAAAAAAAACAATCAGCTAAAGCAGAGGGGCAGTTGAAAAATAATTTTTTAAATCAATCACAAACTACGAAAGGTCAGGAGGGTTGAATTTACTTTTGTCCTTTCTTTACTTTAAATTCTGTTCTGCGGTTTGGGGCATGTTCGTCTTCTGAACATTCAACGCCGTCTTTGCAACGGTTTATAATCTTGGTTTCGCCCATTCCTTTTCCACCTAATCGGTTTTTGTCAACCCCTTTGGATATAATGTAATTAATGGCAGATTGAGCGCGCTTTTGAGAAAGATCCATATTAAATTCTATAGTACCGCGGGCATCGGTATGAGAAAAAATTTCTATGGTAATATCAGAATTTTTCTTTAGAACATTTATCACTTTGTTTAGCGTGATGATGCCTTCCGGCAAAAGGTCCCACTTTCCGTAATTGTAATAAATATTTTCAATTATGGAAAGCATACTGTCCTTTTTGGCTTCTGATTGCATCTTGGCAACTTTCAGCCATGGATCATCAAAATAAATATTGCTAAGCATTTGCTCATCTGTTGGTAAAAATTCAAAACGGAAAAATTTCCCACTGGACTTTAATGTGGCAAAAATACTTCCTTTTGTATCAGCAAGGAAAACATCTTTCGTAGTAATGGATGGATCGTTTTCATCTAACTTTACCAGAAAGTTTTGGTCGGCTGGCAAATTGATAAATTTAAAATTACCTTTTGCATCGGTAGTTGCATAACCCATTGTTTCTCCTTTTGTATTCACAATTTTTACTTTGGAGTTGGCAATGGGATTTTTTCCATTTTTGTCAGAGAAGAGAGTTCCTTTCAGGTCAACTAAGAGTTGGCTGTCTTCAACAGTGAGCAGCGACAAAGTATTTTTATCTGAAGCAAGAATTTGAAATTTGAATGAACCGCCCTGACTTACGCCAATTTCTTTTCCACTTTTGTTGGTGAAATATACTTTAGAAGAAGATAATTTCGGGTCAGCGGCATCTAATGTTACTGTGAAATTTTGATCTGGTGAAATATTTATAAAAACAAAAGATCCAAAAGCATTGGTAGTAGTAGATTGTATTTTTTCTCCCTTTTCATTTAACAAGATAACGCGTGTGTTTTCAATGGGCACACGTTCTTCTCCTGCATACAAATTGCCGGCGATGGAAAAATTTTTCAGCGAAGGATCTTCTTCTATGAGTTGCGAAAGTTTAGAAATATCCGAAGGAAGATTTTCAAAAATAAAAATATTTTTATTTCCTTTTACAGCTACGCGTACTACTTTATTTTTGGCATCAGCAAGATAGAATTTTTTTTGATTTCCAATACCGGGATCATTTTCATCCATACGTATCATGTACGATTGATCAGAAATAACGTTTTCAAATTTAAAAAATCCGGAACCATCAGTAGAAGTAGTTTGCAGAATAGTACCTTTATCGGTAAGCAAAAATATATCCACATTTTCTGCGACATCATCTATTTTATAGCTGAGTAAAATTTTTCCTGAAATAGAAGTAATCAATCCTGATAAAGTAAAACCATAGATATCATCACTACCTGCTCCGCCCGGGCGGTTAGAAGAAAAATATCCGCTGTTGTCGTCCTTAAAAATAATTCCGAAATCATCATTTGTAGAATTGATAGGGGGCATTATGTTTTTCACATTACCCCAACTTCCATTTTTTTGTATAGCAGAAAACAAATCCAATCCTCCGAATCCTGTCTGTCCGTTTGAAGAAAAATACAAAACATTATTTGAACTGATGTACGGAAAAGATTCGTCACCTGCGGTATTTATTTCTGAGCCAAGATTTTGCGGTTTTCCCCATACACCGTCTTCGCGTTTTGCTACATAAATATCGCTGCCTCCCTGTCCGCCCGGACTGGTGGATGCAAAATAAAGATACTGCCCGTCTTTTGAAAGCGAAGGATGTGCCATAGCGTAATCATTACTATTGAATGGAACCGGTTTAGCAGAACGCCATCTGCTGCCGTGCTTCTTTGACCAATAAATTTTCGGAACACTCACAGTACCTTTTTTGCGAGTAAGATTATCAACCTTTGTAAAGAACATTTCAGAAAAATCATTACTAAAACAAGCAGGACCATAATGTCCATCACCATTAAATTTTTCGGAAAAAATCTTCCCTTTTTTATAAATGACAGAATCTTTTTGTTTGTGTCCTCTGGCAAAAACAAATGAGAGATAGGAGTTTCCTGTCCAACTGTTTTTAGAGTTAGTAAAAAAATCTTCTATCTGTTCCGAAGCGAATACGATACCATTTTTGTAAAAAGCCGGACAAAAATCCGAAACAGGAGAATTAATTTTCCCCAGATTATATACTTTATAAAGAGCGGGATTTACTAACAAATCTTTTATATTGTCGCATGCTTTGGCGTAAAGTGGTCCGCGTTTATCACTTGGATTCAGATTGGCATAATTTTCAAATTGTTTTTTGGCTTCTTCGTATTTATTGTTGTTGAGTAGGGCTTCGGCATAATAATAATAAACCATCGGATCAGAATAATTTTTTGAAACAAGTTTTCCGTAATACTGTTCTGCCTGTCCGTAATTTTTCATCAGGCGGTAGCAATCGGCAAGCCGTTTCATAGCATCATCGTTTTTGTTTGCCGCTCTGCGGTATAGCGGTATGGCTTTAGTGTATTCATAATTATCATAATACTTATCTGCTCTTGGCACAATAGGATCCTTTTGTGCTAATGCACCTTCACGACCTTGCCCCACCAGCGAACAGAAATAAAGAGAGGCAAATACAAATAAATATTTTAGAAAAATCATATTCAAAAGTAATATATGTTTTTGAAAGCGTTTAATCATATTTTTAATAATTATAAATATCTCGGCATCATCACTTTTGCGTTGTGAATATTAATGTCATATCCTATCATAATTTCATGAGAACCTTTTCCAATGGTGCCGATACGGTTAATTCCTAAATCATAAGAGTATCCTACTTTTAATTTATCGTTAATGAGATATTGTGTAAGGAAAACCAAACCATAATCCTTTCTTGCCGAAACACCAATCCATAGCCGTTCTTTCAACAGCATATTGATACCGATGTCGTAATTAACAGTAGCATTTTCTGCCGTCTTTAGTATGATAACAGGATTGAGAATTACGTTTTCATTGATTTGAAATGCCTTGCCGATTGACAAAAACAAATGATGTACCTGCTTTGCCGCCGAATCACCCGACACATTACTAATTTTCCCTCTGTTAATGTGCGTGAATGCAAAACCACAGTAAAATGTTCTGGTATAATATAAAAAGCCAAAATCAAATGTGCTTGTAAAATGAGAATTGGATTTGTCGGTATTGTAAATATCATTTTTGTCTCTGTAATTCATTTTCTTTAAATCAAATATATAATTATAAAATCCTCCTTTTAATCCCATAGACAATTTGCCTTTGAACAACGGAATACGGTAAGAATAAGACAATAAAGATGCGGTAATATTTTTAGGTCCAATCTTATCAGAAATAATTTCAAATCCCATTCCAATTTTTTTCTTTCGTAAAGGCATTTGAGCAGAAAAGTAAGCGGTAACAGGCGCTCCCGAAATATTGTTCGTCCATTGCCATTGATTGCGATAAAGTATGGTAGAAGAAAAAACATCACGGCTGCCTGCATAAGCGGGATTGATTGCCAGAGGATTTAACATATACATACTGTACTGGGCATCCTGCTGGGCAAGTAATTCATCCACCAAGAAAAAACTATTAAGAAAAAATAAAAGAAGAAAAATTTTTTTCATTTTCGGATTTTTATTTTTGAATTTTTATTTTCATCGTGTTACTTCCACCCATCCCGTATATGTTTTCTTTTCGCCATTCCCAAATAAGTCAATTAACTAAATTCAACATTACTACCGCATCACAAACTACGAAATATCATGAGGACTTAATTCAAGATCCTGATCTGAATTTTTTACTGACATTTGTTATAGGGCAGTTCTAAAAATACAAAAAACACTTAACCACGAAGGTCACCAAGAAATCACAAAGTTCACAAAGTATTGATTTTATTGAGTTCTTCGTGTTCTTTGTGAAATGACTTTGTGTGCTCCGTGGTTAAAAATCAA
>JAZDJJ010000193.1:0-17000 GCA_043804035.1 Bacteroidota bacterium | reverse complement strand
CAAAGTGCAGTAGCATTTCTCCAAAGTGCAGTAGCATTTCTCCAAAGTGCAGTAGCATTTCTCCAAAGTGCAGTAGCATTTCTCCAAAGTGCAGTAGCATTTCTCCAAAGTGCAGTTGCGAGTTTCTAACTGTCAGGCGTGAAAAACCTGTTAGCAGTAGAGTTTTTGTCTTGCGATACTGTCCACCGATGGAAATTATCTGCACGAAAAACTACTCATACATGTCCGGTGTCACTGAAAAATTCAAAACAAATTCTCCGTTTTTATCTCTGTAATTGTAAATCAGAGTTGTCTTATGGTCGCGGAAAAATTTCAAGTCAGGATTTTTCTTTACATTGTTGATAATGTTTGGTTTAATATATTTTTTTGCAGTGTCCAAATTGATTTCCGATTTAGAATTACCGATGATTGTGTAATTATATTGAAAACTATTGTTGGGCAAAGGCATTATATTGTCCCATCGTGTATATTGGTCAATCATTACAGGACAAGTTTTATTTAACTCATCTGCAATTTTCACTAATTGTTTGTCAAAAGAAGGAAAGAAAAGTTGTTGAACGCCATAGTAAGCAAGCGCGAAACAAATCATACCAACTGTCGTACTGATAATTTTTTTCTTTCTGTCTTGTTTTGTGGTTGTCGATTTCAAAACTGTTTGTGTGGGCTCTACTGTCTGAATTTTTGAAAGTTCGTAGCCACAACGAACGCAATATTTAGAGTTTGTATAATTTTCTGTCCCACATTGAGTACATTTTACTTTTTCCATTTTTTAATTTGTGTGACATTGTCTACTTTGTTGAGCGATTGTCTGTCCATTTATCTACAAATTTATCGTACCCCTATTTCAGGACGAGACATTCCATCGTTTTCGTAAAAATTTATTGCAAATATAAAAACTTTTATTTGCATTAAACACGTTTACTGCGAATAAGGTGTATAACAAAATGCAGGGTGTAAGTTAAAATACACTATGCTGCCATTTTTATAATTTCTACTACCTCATCCCACCTTTCACTTTTTTGATATGCTATTAGATTAACAATCCGCTGGGACCCTTTGATTGACCATTTTTGCCCTGATAATTTCAATCGTTGCCGAACAACATTTCTCGGGCACACGTCATGGTGGGCTTGACCCGCCATCTTCTTATTCTTAAAAGTTTTATTTTTGTTTTTATGAAAAGAGGTGGCTGCATTTATTTTGGAAAACGGAAATGGAAATTGGTAGTGGTTCTTTATTGAAAGACGGGTCAATCCCGCCATGATGAACTAATCAAAAAGGATTTATAGAAAAAAGATAAATAAATGATAACACCTCCATATCTAAAAAAAGGCGACAGCATCGGCATTGTTGCTCCGGCGAGAAAAATTTCATTGCAGGAAATTCAATTTGCCGTTGATGTAATGAAAAGTTGGGGATTGAAAATTGTTTTTGGAAAAAATCTTTTCAAAGAGCAGAATCAATTTTCCGGAAGCGATAAAGAAAGAACAGAGGACTTACAAACAATGATGGATGACGATTCCATCCGTGCCATCATTAGTGCAAGGGGAGGATATGGAACATTGCGAATCATTGATAAATTAAATTTTTCTGTATTTCAAAAAAAACCAAAATGGATAATTGGCTATAGCGATATCACTGTTCTTCACTCACATATTCATCAGAATTTTTCTATTCAAACTATTCATGCTACTATGCCAATCAGTTTCCAAAAAGATGCTGAAACTGTGGAGTCGTTGAAAAAAATATTATTTAAAAAAAAACTATAATATAAAATTTCTTTCCACAAACTAAACCGAAAGGGAAAAGCCGAAGGAATTTTAGTTGGCGGAAATCTTTCATTACTTTATGCTTTGCAGGGAAGCAAATCTGATATTGATACAAAAGGAAAAATTCTTTTTATAGAGGATTTGGATGAATACCTCTATCACATTGACAGAATGATGATGAGCTTAAAACGTGCAGGAAAACTTTCTCATCTTGCCGGTCTTATCGTTGGCGAAATGAGCGATATGAAAGATAATGAAGTTCCGTTCGGAAAAACCGCCGAAGAAATAATCTGCGAATCTGTATCTGAATTTAATTATCCTGTTTGCTTTAATTTTCCGGCCGGACATCGGCCAAAAAATTTAGCCCTTCCGTTTGGCAGAAGAGCTAATTTAATGGTGGAACAAGAAGTTACTAACTTATGCTATCTCTGAAATTTTTGATAGTTCTTAGGAATTTCAAAAGTATTGGCATCAATTATTTTCTTCTGTATCTTGGTTACTTCAAGGCGAGTTTCTTCTTTTCCTTCCGAATTTTTCTGTGAAGAAAGAAAAGGGAACATTCCTTTAGTATCAGTTATCTGCTGAAAATAAACTGATGATTTATCTTTTCGGTTTAAGGTTTTGAGAAGATCAGAAAAGAAATCAAATTTGCCATTGGCTACCCAATAAGAAACCTCAACTTTCTCTTCTTCATTTTTTACAATGTATTCTGTACACTTATACCCTTGAAGAGTTTTTATATTTTTAGTTTTAGTCACTTCAGGTTTGCCATTTATGACGGCAGGAGTTCCCGGCGATTGTTCAGAATAAAGTTTTCGTTCATGACTCATAGAAAACATTTTATTCGATTTAATGTCAACGATAAAACTGCCTTCCACTTTTTTAAATTTGGAACCAATTTCATCAATGCGCACCATGTCGCCTTTAATATAGTAGACATAGTTTACTGTGTCAGTAAAAGTTTGTTTCTTAAACTCAATCGTTCCTTCAAAGGATTGAGCAAAAATGGAAGTGCATATAATAAAGGAAGCACCAAGAAATATTTTTTTCATAATGATTAATTTTATTTAATAAGTAAAAGTAATATTTTTTTGAACATCAATAACATGAAAGTTTCAAAAAAAACAAATCGGTTTTGTAACTTTAATCATATAAAAAAATCCGGGTTAATATATCTTTGCACAATTAGCAGTAGAACCAAACTAAATAATCTACTTTCAAACACCTCTTAAAAAACAAATTGATACTTTCTCCTAAATTCGTATTTCATAAAATTATGGCTGAACACAATGACATAGGAAAACTTGGCGAAGACCTCGCTGTAAAATATTTAATGAAAGAGGGTTATGTTATCTTAAACAGAAACTGGCATTTCGGAAAAGAAGAATTAGATATTGTAGCCCGCAAAGATGATTTTATAGTTTTTGTAGAAGTAAAAACCAGAGCAAGCAATGCATTCGGATATCCCGAAGAATTTGTAACCCGGAAAAAACAAAAACATCTTATCAAGGTGGCTAATGCGTATATAGAAAAAAAAAAATCTGATAATGAAAGCGAGATTTGATGTAGTATCAGTGATATTAGTTAAAGATGAACACAACATTCATCATATTGAAGATGCGTTTTATCCTGTTGCTTGAAAAAAATTTATGTCTCAAAGAATTTTATTAGTAGAAGACGAAGACAATTTGCGCAACACCATCCGCCTTAATTTGGAAATGGAGGAATATAATGTTACTGCTGTATGTGATGGTAAAGCAGCAATTGAGCAATTCCGCACAGCAAGATTTAATCTCATTATTCTTGATGTGATGCTTCCTGAAATTGACGGCTACACACTTTGCCAAAAGATGCGCTATGAAAATACAGAAGTCCCAATTCTTTTTCTCACTGCAAAAGATTCAAGCAGCGATCGCATACATGGATTAAAATTAGGAGCCGATGATTATTTGGCAAAGCCATTTACTCTGGAAGAATTTATTCTTCGTGTAAATAATTTAATCAAACGAGGGAACCGGCATTTGGAATCAAGAAACCAAAAACAGATATATAGATTCGGAAACAATGAAGTAAATTATCTGACTTTTGAGATAAAAGGAATCAACACAAAAAAACGAACATTATCCAAACGTGAAATTCACCTGCTGAAACTTTTGATTGAAAGAAAAAACGAAGTGATTTCCAGAGAAGAAATCCTTAGCATTGTTTGGGAATACGATGTCTATCCTTCCACTCGCACCATTGATAATTATATTGTCAGTTTCCGTAAGTACTTTGAAAAAAATCCCCGTGAGCCGAAATATTTTCTTTCTATAAGAGGAGTTGGCTATAAGTTTGCTGAATAAAATTTATTCAATATTGAGTTAATGGCAGTTCCAAAAATTCAAAATATTTGGCAATCTCAATTACAAAAACAATTAACTATAAAATTCGCAAAGGGTTCCGCAAAGCATTAATTTTATTGATATTTTCGTATCCTTTGTGAAATATCTTTGTGCGCTCTACCGAAAACTTTAAACTTAAAGCACTTAATGAAAATACTTCATACTGTAGAATCATATTATCCTTCTGTTGGTGGAATGCAGGAAGTTGTCAAACAAATTTCCGAACAATTAGTGAAAATGGGGCATTCGGTTACTGTAGCAACAGGTTTTCATGTTGATAGAAAAGAAAAAAAAAAATAATGGGGTTGAAATCAAACAATTCAAAATTCATGGCAATTGGGTAGGGGGGATGAAAGGAGAAATAGAAGATTATCGCCAATTTTTATTGAATTCGGATTTTGACATTGTTACAAATTTTGCTGCACAACAATGGGCTACGGATATTGCTTTACCAATTTTAGAAAAAATTACTGCAAAAAAAGTTTTTGTCCCGACTGGTTTTTCGGCTTTTTATAATCCCGAATATCAAAATTATTTCAGTCACTTGAAAAATTGGATGAAGCAATATGATATGAATATTTTTTTATCTCACGATTACCGTGATATTGATTTTGCAAAAACAAATGGCATTACAAAAAATACGATTATTCCTAATGGCGCCAGTATGCATGAGTTTAGTAGTAATCAAATTAATATCCGTGAGAATTTGGGAATTTCACAAGATGAATTTTTGATTTTATTAGTCGGCTCTTTTTCGGGAAGCAAAGGACATAAGGAAGCATTAGAAATTTTTTTAAAATCGGATTTAAAAAAATCTACACTTCTAATGATTGGAAACAACTATGAAAATTTTAAACGAAAGATAATGTTGTATCCAAAATTTTATTGGCTCAAATTTTTAAATTTGTCTAAACAGAAAAAAATTATTATCACTTACATATCAAGAAAAGAAACCGTGGAGGCATACAAAGCGGCGGATTTGTTTTTGTTCCCATCCAACATTGAATGTTCTCCTATCGTTTTGTTTGAATGTATGGCATCAAAGACACCATTTTTAACAACCGATGTTGGAAATGCAAAAGAAATTATTGAATTGTCGCAAGGTGGAATGTTATTACCAACCAAAATTGATGGAAATGGATATAGTCATGCAAAAATTCCTGAATCAGTAAAGATGCTTAATGAATTATATCTAAACTCTGTGATGAGAAAACAATTGATGGAAAATGGATATAAAACATGGAAAGAAAAATTTACATGGGAAATTATATCTGAAAAATATTTAACTCTGTATCAAAATATTTTAAACCAGTCATCAGGATAATCAAATTATTATTTTTTAACAGAAACAAATTTTTAAATTTATAAACTTTCTTTCCTATCCCGAATTTACAAGTCCTGAATTGATTTTCAGGATTATTGATTTAGGACTTACGCAAAGTTTTCTTATGAATTATTCTCTTGCAAAACAAAAACTTGGTGTATTAGTGGCATAAATTTTAATTTATAAATGAATGTTTGCGTAAGTTCTAATACCAGCAATTACTTCTTTATCTTTCTGCTCTTGAAAAAATAAAACATTGATATGAGCAAAAACATTCCTCCAAGCACAGCAACTAATGATGACCCTGCAGGAAAATCATAATGATATGAAACATTCAATCCCAAAAATGCTCCAAGCACACTAATAATAATTGCGGCAACAATAACACCAAGATTTTTCTCAGACAACATAATTGCACACACAGCAGGAATGATGAGAAACGCAAATACGGGAATTACTCCGCTTGTACGAACAGCAAAGACAATTGCAAGCCCAATAGATAAATAAAAAAGAAAATTCCAAACATTGAACGTTTTTTTAGAATTTCCGGTGAGCAGGAAAAACTTTTTATAAAAAATAAGATGAAGTAATGCAATTATTCCAAAAATTATTCCGATAACTTTTATTTGTTCCCAATTTATAGAGAGAATGTTTCCAAACAAAACTTCCTGTATGTCAGAATCACCGTGAGCGGTTTTGGAAATAAGCATCACAGTTGCAGCCGATGCCACCGCATAAATAATTCCGATGACGGCTTCTAATTTTAATCGCTTGTCACGAATGTTGATGAACGACATCATCAGCGCACCTATGAGTGTAAAGATAATTGGAATAATTGTTTTTCCATAACCAACAAAATCGGAATACGCCACACCAAGCGAAGAAATCTGCCCGAGTGCGAGATCTACAAATACAACTCCTCTTATCACCACATGCACACCAAGATAGGCAAGCACTATACCAATAATAATACTGATGATGAACGCCTGCACCATGAAATCTAATTGAAACATATCAAACATAAAAAATGGATTTAGAATTTTATTGAAAAATTATTTTAAAGTATTAGTCAACAATTTAATATTGTAATCAAATAAATCGTAGTATGTTTTTATTGAATCAAAGGCGCCAACCGAAGTGGCAAGTACCAGTGTTTTCGTTACGGTTTGTTTAGATACCACATCCGAAGAAGAAGAAGTAAAATAAGGCGAAGTAATAATTATCTTGATATTATTCTCTTTCACTTCTTTGATAATCTTAACCAACTGCGATGGCGTGGGAGGAATACCCGGCTTGGGTTCCATAAAGTCAATAATCTTTAACCCGAAGCGGTTTTCAAAATAGCACCACTCGTTGTGATACGCAATCACTTTTATTCCTTTGAAACTCATCATCGCGGTGCTCCATATTTTCATTTTCAAATCAATCTGCTCGTTGAAAGTTTTTAGGTTTGCTTCAAAAAATATTTTGTTTTCGGGAGAAATGCGTTTCAATCCGTCACAAATATTCTGAGCAATTATTTTTCCGTTCAGCGGGTCAAGCCAATAATGCGGATTTCCATAAATGTGAATATCACCTTCTTCGCGATTTATTACAGAAGGAATTTGCATCAACGGAACCCCAACCGATGCATCCACATAACCATCACTTCCATTTTGATTTTTTTTATTTCTGGAACTTGTGAGCAATGACGGAGACCAACCGCTTTCTAAATCAAGTCCGAGGGTAACATATAAATCGGCATTAGAAAGTTTGATGATGTAACTCGGTTTTGGATCAACGAAGTGTGGATTTTGATAGCCCATTGCTATAGCAAATACATCCACTTTGTTTCCGCCAATTATTTCAACAATGCTTCTGGTATCTTGCGTTGTAGTAACAACATGAATCGTTTCTGCTTTTGAGAAACCAAGCACTACAACAATTATGCTGAGTGTGATAAAAATTTTTGTTTTCATTTTATTATTTTTTGTCTTGTGAATTAATTTTTTTTAGTATTGATGTGCTCCGTGCGTACCGATGACAAAAATCCATCGCAGATATGCTTGCACAAAAAATTTTTCATTGTTATTTTCAGGAAGCGATTCATTCATTGTAGTGTATTTCCCCTCTATTTCTATTTTCTGAAATTCAGTGGCATACCATCCGAGCGTGAGGGAACCGGATTGTTGCACGAATTGTGCCGAGTAAGGATTGTTTGAATAATCAAATCTCCCTGAAAGAAACCATCGCTTTGCCACTTGCACATTCAATAAAGAATAAAACCCAAGTGCATTAACAGTATTACTGTCAAGCATTGCCTGACTATAATACAATTCGTTCTGAAAAGTAACCGACCTGTAAGTATTGTATCGCACAGGTTTCCATTTGTAAGTGATATCAATCGCACCAATGTTTGTTATTTTCTTCATCGGATTTTCTCCTGTCATTCCTGAAAGACCAAGTTCCAGTGTAGCATTTGCAGATAAGTCCCAAAAATTTTTCAGATGTGCGAGATAGAGATAATTATTTTTTTTACTTCGCTGAAAACTTGGTATCTCATTCGCTACATTAGTTGCTTCCACTGTAAGTTCCTGAAAAAAAATATGATTTGGTAAAAGCCAACTCAACGATAAGCCATCGCCTTTCAATCCCTCTTCTCCAAAAAAATTCATATATGCATCAGGGATATCAATAAATGGAAGAGCGTGCGAGTGAACAGAGTTTACGCGTCCGGACATTTGCTTAAATCTTCCCACTTTCAATTGAAGATGTGCGGGTAAAGAAAGTGTGGTGAGATAACCCTCTTCTATTTCGCTTGAAAAATTTCCTGTAGCAACATCTTCTCCCACTGAATAAAAAAAATCAGCACGGGCATACGGATCAATTACCGACTGAAACGAAAACTCTACTTCGTTTAGCACCGCATCAAAATTATGATTACCAAAACTTCGGTACAATCCTTTAAAATCTCCAATCACACTAATGTCGGGATTTGCGGAAGCAGCAACACGTTGTTGAATATGAGACGTTTGTTGCTGTTGTATCTCATTTTGAATTTGCAGCAATAAAAGTGAATCGGGTTTTACGCTGTCTGTTTGTGCATTCAATCGCAATGTCACAAATAGAATTAAAAAAATAAAATTGATTTTATTATTCATCGCATTAAATTTTAGTTTAATTTATCTTTAACACTTGGAAAATCCGTAGCAGGAAACAAGGAGAAAATTAAACCAGCGATGGCGGAGAACGAAGGGAATGAAAATCTTTTTGCCGAAGATTTATATTATTTTCTAAAAAAAAGAAAATAGAAACATTGTATACACTTAACAGAAAACTGTGGTTATGAAACGAAAGCGGCGAGCAGATGAAGTTATTGATGAAATCACAAAAAACACAGTGATGGTCTGAATCGTGAATATGTTGTTCGGAATTCGCACAATGAATGTCATTCTTATGCGAAAAGTTATGCATTTCCCTCTCTACAAAAGGAAAAAGGAATACAAGTAAAGTAAAAAATACGAATATTTTTTTTATACTTTGCATTGTATAAATAAGGGAATTATGTCCCGTTTTGGACCGACCATTAAATTAATTTTCTAATTTAAGCATACAAATATAAAAATCATTTTTATATGAACAAGTATTTTTTTCTCAACTATTTTTTTTACATGAGTTTATCACTTCGCATCAAGATGCGGGAAATTCTTTGATTACTTTTGTCTGAGTTTACTTTTGCGAATGCTATATGTGAAATAAATAACGAATCCGATAAGCATCCATATCAGTAGCCGAATCCAGTTAGCCCATCCAAGTCCATAAATCATAGCCCCGCAAGTTATAATTCCAAGAATTGGAACCAAAGGTACTAATGGTGTTTTAAATTGTCGTGGAATATCGGGATTTGTTTTTCGCATAACCCACACGCCAGCAGAAACAAGCATAAAAGCAAATAACGTTCCTATGCTGGTCATATCACCAACAATATCACCGGGAACAAAGGCAGCAAATGCTCCGACAAAAATAAAAAACACCCAATTTGATTTGTAAGGAGTTCTAAATTTTGGGTGAATATCAGAAAAAATTTTGGGAACAAGTCCATCTTTACTCATTGAATAGAACACGCGTGATTGTCCGTACAACATTACAAGAATAACAGATGAGAATCCTGCTAATATAGCAACAGTAACTAATTTTGCGAGCCAACCATAGCCGGTCATGTAGGTCTGTATGGCGTAAGTAACCGATGCTTCTTTTCCTGCTGTTCGGAAATCATTAGTGCTGGCAACGCCAGTAAGAACATAAGAAAACAAAATATACAAAACAGTGCAAATAGCAAGAGAGCCGAGGATAGCGACAGGCATTGCTTTTTTAGGATTTTTTGTCTCTTGTGCTGCTGTTGAAATAGCATCAAACCCAATGAATGCAAAAAACACGACACCCGCCGCTCCAAGTATTCCAAGTATCCCACCAAAATTATGCGGCACTCCTTGTGCATCTTCATACACAGTTGGTGCTGGTATAAAAGGTGTATGATTCGCAGGATCAATAAAAGACCATCCAAAAATAATAAACAAAATAATAATGACTACTTTGGTAATAACGATGAGAGCATTCACTAATGAAGATTCTCTTGTACCTCGTATTAACAATAATGATAAAAGAAATATGATGAAAAGAGCAGGAATATTTATAATTCCGTGCGAGATAACATTCCCCGAAACATCCTTGATTACATCAAAAGGTGAATGGCACCATTCAAAAGGTATTTTTAAATTGATATATTCCAACAGTTTATTAAAATATTCGCTCCATGCGATGCTTACCGTTGCTGCACCGAAAGCATATTCAAGGACAAGGTCCCACCCGATAATCCATGCAACAAGTTCGCCCATAGTTGCATACGAGTATGTATAAGCACTTCCTGCGACAGGAATCATTGAAGCAAATTCGGCATAACAAAGTCCTGCAAAAACACATCCTATGCCTGCAATAATAAACCCGATAGTAACAGCAGGACCGGCATTATTGGCGGCAGCTGCAGCAGTTCTTACAAATAATCCTGCTCCGATAATTGCACCAATACCCAATGCTATTAAAGTAGCAGTCGTGAGAGTCCGCTTTAAGCCATGTTCGTCATCTTTAACTTGTGCTAACAACTGCGAAATGGACTTTGTTTTAAATAATTGATTTGTCATAATTTTTTTATTTATTGGATTATGATTTAAAGTGCAACAAAAGTATAGAAAGTTTTAATTATGTCAAGTTTTAAAAGGTTGTCGGGTTAATCTTAAATTTCAAAAGTATGGAAATTGTCCGAAGTGTGAAATGAAATTGTGTTAGAAAAAGTGAGTATTGAACGTACATAAAATTTTTGATTACACATATTTTCGGCATTTCGGCAAGCTCAATGTCCGAAGCTCAAATACCAATATTTCGGCAAAGCTCAATACGAGAACGGGATAAAAATCAAAAAGGATTTGTAGAAGAAATGTAAACAGTATTCAGGACTAAAATAAAAGTGTAAATCTGCAGCAGGATTATCAACCAAAATGTGTAAACTTTTTTTAGGACGAGTCAGTACGGGGACAATTACTTGCGGGCTGACAAAAAACTCCAACTATTTGTATACTTTTGCCAATAATAAAAACTTAAAACTATAATGGAACTTTTTGAAGAAGAAAAAGAAAAAACAAACATTATTGATTATCCTGAAATCATAAAAAAATACTCTTGGATAATTGAGCGGAACAAAAAATGTATCGTCAGCCCAGACATCGATGGAATACTTTGCGGACTTTTTATGTCAGCATTTTTCAACTGGGAAATTGTTGGATACTATGACGGAAAGAATTTAGCAATAAAGAAAAAAGTAAAACCATCTGACTGTGTATTTCTTGATATGGAAATTTTCAGCAAGGAGTGTAAAAGCATTGGACAGCATATGGTACTTTACAATAAAAATGACATTCCGAAAAACTGGAATAACTTTTCAAACAGCATAAACCCAAACAATATCAGAGGATATGACGCGAATAAAAACTTTGCTCTTAAATATCCATTGGCGACAATTCATTTATTGATGTGCATTGCCAGAACAAAAATTGAATTCTCTGTTCCGAAGACGGCTGTAACTGTTTTGCTCTATGTTGATGGAACTTTTAAAAATTTACTGAATTATCCTGAGAATTGTATCAGTTGGCTGAAATTTCTCAACGCAAAAAATGAAAGCAGTCCGATTGCTGCACTTCTGAATATTTTCGCAGCACAAAAAATTTCAACGATGATGCACGACCTTGAAAAAATATTTGACGAATTCCGATTTATTGCAAGAGGAAAAAGAGGCGGAGATAAAATCAAAATTTTAGAAATTAAAAATAATTCTTTCCCAGATGATTTACTAAACAGAACCACAACACTAATAAACTTTCTGAGTAAATTAACAGAATGGAGTTTCATTAAAGACAACTGGACTATGGATGATTTGGAAATGGTTAATTTCAAAAAAGGAATAATTCCTATTGGTAAATTAAACAACAAAAACTATACTGCTATTATGAAAAAGAATCCAATTTCCTTTGCAATTACAGGAACAAAACAAATAGAATATACTTTAAATTCAAGTAAGTTTAAGTGATAACTGCGGAGCATTTTTTGCAATTCTTTTTTCTGCAAGTTTACAATATTCTTTTGAAATATCAAATCCAATAAAACTCCTGTCATTTTTCAGTGCGGCTATTGCAGTAGTGCCGCTGCCCATAAAAGGATCAAGCACAATTCCTTCCACAGGACAAAAACATTTTATTAAGTCTTCCGGCAATTTATCCGGAAAAGTTGCAGGATGTTCGTGTTTCAATTTCTCCCCATCTCCGCAGGTCTCATAAATCCAAACCGTGCCGGGACATTTTGTGGGATTGATAGTTACTTTTCTTGAGTTTAGTGTTTTTCCATTGGTCAGTCGTGTTGCAGCGCCAGTCATAGTTACGCCCGCCCATTTGGATGGAATTTTTATTGGCTCTTTATTAAAGTATTGTGGTCTTTCGCCTTTTAGAAAAAGTGGGAGATATTCATGGTCAACTCTGAATCGTTTGCTCCACCATGCCCCCTCCGCTCCATATTTTTTGTATATCAAGCATTCAAATAGTTTAAATCCCACATTATCGCACCAATCAAGAATAGTTCTGAACGATGTTAATGTTTTACCAAATTTTTTCGTCTGGTCTTGAATAACCATAGCGGCAAGACCACCATCTTTTAAGACACGAAAAATTTCCTTACCTGTTTCGTGTAAGTCGATATCAAATCCCTTATAGT
Organism: Bacteroidota bacterium; assembly: GCA_043804035.1. Classification (GTDB taxonomy): domain Bacteria; phylum Bacteroidota; class Bacteroidia; order Palsa-948; family Palsa-948; genus JAZDJJ01. The sequence goes on along the minus strand of JAZDJJ010000193.1, from coordinate 4,230 downwards.
CCCTTATTGCATCATACGGAGGTGAAGTGATAACTAAGTCAACACAGCCAGCCGGCAACTTTTTCATCCCATTGACACAGCATTCATTAATAATTTTATTTACAGGTATAAAATTATCTATTAATGGAATGTGTTTGCCATTATCATTTTTATTAATTGTTTTTTCAAGTAATTCCATTTTGCAAACCTACATAAAATTTCAATTACACATAAACGGGATATAAATCAAAAAGCAATCATCGAAATTGCCAATACAAAAATAATACTTCCAAAAACGTATATCAACTATTTTGTGATGGCGAAATGGAACCTAAAAACAGAGACGCTTACAGTGTTTATTGAAAAAGAAAAGCGACTGAAAAAAATTAAATTAATCAATTTTAAATTGAATCAGAAATCAAAACAAAAATTATTTCTTAACTAAAAAATAAGTGGCTCACTTTCATTTGGCATATAAACTCTACTTATTTCTTTTTTCTATACCATTTTCTATTTTCATGTAACCACATAAACGGGATAAAAGGGCAGTTCCAAAAATACAAATAAACGTCATTGCGAAGGAGGAACGACTGAAGCAATCTTTGTCCTTGCTACCTGTCTGCCGTGTTCGGCACAGGCAGATTAGAGATTGCTTCCATTTCGCTCCTGCCCGCAGCAGGCAGGTCGCTTCATGTCGCAATGACGAAACAAATTTTTGGAACTGCTCTTAAGAAAAAATTAGTCCGAATTTTGATATAATTCCTTTTTATTTTTTAGCAATTATAAAATCGGCAAAGCCAAATAAATCCCAAAATACTCCTGCCCTGACATATCTTTTTGAAATTAGTTGAATAGGGATTTTAAAAGGCATTACAAAAATATTTATCCACTGTCTTCTTGTGCCTGCTTTTAAAATTTTGCATTTATTATTCATTAATAAATTACATAATTCTTTTAATGAATATATCCTACAATGAGTAGCATCGTCAAAAAAATTTAATGTTTCTCGCATAGATGGAAAGGTTATACTTTTCTCTGAAGGAAATTCAATATACATCAGACCTCCCTTTTTTAATTTAGAAGTTAATCCTGTAATTACCTTATCCCCATTATATAAATGCTCAATTACATGGCTCATAATAATTAAATCATATTTGTTTTCTGGAATAATATCAAATTTTAATTTTGTTAAATCTATTTCAAAAAATTCATCCATTGCTTTAAAATCGGATTCATCATTATGATAATCCCTTGAAATATCTATTCCCGTGTAATTGCATTTTGGCAACCACTTTTTTATAATTGTAGCGGAATGACTTCCAGCCCCTATATCTAAAATGGATGCGTTTTCCGGCAATGAATATTTTTCAGATAACTTTATTTTAAATGGCTTGATAACCATACGTTAAAGAATATTTATTTTGATTCTATTAGTAGAATTATCGTTGTAAAATTATTTTTTAGTTCCGGAATCATTTAAGGCATTTAAAATGTATAGACCATTTGCGCTATTGCCTTTGCATTGAAATGATAAGTTTGTTTCATAATTGTAAATTGTTTTAACAAACTAAAGGGCGGTTCCCAAAATTCAAAAAACACTTAACCACAAAGACCACTAAGAAATCACAAAGTCCACAAAGCATTGATTTTATTGAGTTCTTCGTGTTCTTTGTGAAATGACTTTGTGTGCTCCGTGGTTAAAAATCAATTTCTGGAACCGCCCTAAACATATATCCGTTAATTACCCGTATTTCAAAATACGAAATATAGATTTAATATTAAGTATGCGAATTACAAATGCCCAAAATCCACATGCAATTATCATTATCACAAAATTCACCATCCAATTTTTATGCATTCCTTTTGAAAAATAATTTATCAGAATTACACCCGCAATGAAAATAATCAGCATTAGTATCAATTTGTAATTTATCTTGAATTTAAAAATGCTTTGCACGATTAGCACTTGCATAATTGCTGTAAGAAATTGTGTTACAAAACTTGAAACCGCTGAGCCGACTGCCTGAAATCTTGGAATCAAAAATAAATTCAGTACGATGTTTATCAGGATTCCGCTGGTGGCCATCAAGTTAAGTTCACGAAGATTTCCATTTGCGGTAAGAAGCGTTCCAAAAATATAAGTTGTGGAAATAGCAGCAAAACAACTCATAAGAAGAGAAAAAATTACTGCTGAACTTTCAATATGTTCTTTATACATGAGCGACATTAATTCTGAAGAATAAAAACAACATCCAATCGCAATTATCACAGCGGGAATAATGAGAAGTAAAAATGCAAGTTTCACAAGTGCTTCTACTGGTTCTTTGTATTTCAACATACGAGAAAAAATTGGCAGAAGAAGTCCTGCGAAAAGAAATGCAATCATATTTGTTGCGTCCAGCAAGCGGTATGCCTGCGCATAAATTCCTGATTGCTCCGCACCATTGGGCAGCATACGTTCAAGCATCACTGTGTCAAGTCGGTTATAAAAAGCCATCAACATAATGAGTATCGCAAATGGAATACTTTTTTTGAAAATCATTATAGAGAAAACGCGACTGAAACGAAACTTAAAGAATTCGGTTTTGCTAATGACAATGATAAAAGTGATGACGCTTGTTGCAAGATATGCTACGGTTTGCGCATATACATAATGCATGATGTCAAGGTTTCCCTCTATGCCAAACCATTGCGGATTACGGAAAAGAAATAGGCAAAGGATAATCATAATAAATCTGTCAAGCACAGAAACAATGCTGTCCACCCAGAACAAATGCAGCCCTGCAATATTAGAACGGAGATAAGCTGTAAATGAAATAAGAAACTGATTCATTCCTAGAATGAGCAGAAGTTTCATTATGCGGTAATCATAGCCGATTATCAAACCGATTATCGCGGTAAGAATAATATAAATAACCGCAAGCATGAATTTCATTATTACCAGAGAGGAAAAATATTTTGTAAGAAGATGATTGTTCTGAGCAATGTTCTTGTTATTGAAATTTGTGATGCCTACATCAAGAATGATATTCAGCAGGAAAGTAAAATTGAAGATGGCAAAATAAATTCCGTAATTCTCAGCACCTACCACGTTTTGCACTTCGCGATCTATTCCCAGCACCCAGAACGGCTTGATGAGCAGATTCAGGAAAAGAAGAAAAGCAAGATTGGTAATGAATTTTTTTTGCATGAAATCTATGAAAAATAAAATTTATTCTAACAAAGTGTCAGACAAAAATATAAATAAGTTGTAGATTAAAAATTTCATCTGTATGTAAAATATTTTTTTTAATATACATTTGCAAACAATTTAATATTTTCTACTTAATGTATACTAATCAAAGTTGCGATAGATGTATTATTTTTTCAAAATCCGTTTTTGCTAATATAGACAAGAAAGATATAAAAATTTTATCCGAGAAAAAAAAATGTTCTTCATTCAAAAAAGGTCAATCTGTTATACGTGCTAATACCAATCCCATCGGAATTTACTGCGTCAATAAAGGGAAATTAAAAGTTTTTAAGTACGGTGTAATGGGGAAAGAATATGTTTTTAGATTTGTTTCTCCCGGCGAATTAATAGGTATGAAAGCATTATTCTGTAATAAAAATTATACTACCAATATTGTTGCTGTTGAAGATTCTAATCTCTGCTTGATTTATAAAAATGATTTTTTAAATATTTTATCAAAATATCCTTCCGTTGAATTTAAAATAATTACTGCATTATGCGAAAGATTAGAAGAAGTGGATAATAAAATTACATCTCTCGCTCAAAAATCTGTCAGAGAACGGTTAGCAGAAGAGTTGATAACACTAAACAATATTTTCAATAAAGAAAAAAACGTAGATAGTAACACAGCCGAGGATGCCGACTCAAACACTTTATCTTTTTCACGAGAAGAGTTAGCAAATATTGTAGGAACATCAAAAGAAACTATTACCCGATTTTTATCAGAATTTAAAAACGATAAATTACTTTCTATCAAAGGACGAAAAATAACAATTCTTAATATTAAAGGATTAAAAAAAATAGGCAGCATTTTCAAATAGGCAATCACTGTTGTCCGACTAAAATAGTCAAGAAATTCAAGTAGCCCTGAAAGGGCATTATAGGGCAGTTCTAAAAATACAAAAAACACTTAACCACGAAGGTCACCAAGAAATCACAAAGTTCACAAAGTATTGATTTTATTGAGTTCTTCGTGTTCTTTGTGAAATGACTTTGTGTGCTCCGTGGTTAAAAATCAA
>JAZDJJ010000192.1:0-3678 GCA_043804035.1 Bacteroidota bacterium | reverse complement strand
TCATGCCTTACTATCTCTTGCCAATGATTATCAATTAAACTTTCATACTGAAAAATCAAATCGGTTAATTTTCCTTTTGTCAATAGTCAGTTTCACCCGCATTCTTTCATGTCCGACTTTGTCTAACCGTTTTATAAATTCATTTTTTGCCATCTAATACGATTTAGGACTTACGCACAAAGGTTAAAATATGATCAGAACACACACCTTTTTTCGGACTGTGTGGTGATAGAAAAAATGAACTTAGAACTTACGCACTGATGTCATTGCATAGGAGGAACGACCGAAGCAATCTAAAAATCTATACCAAATTAACAATGCCAAACAATGAAACAATGAAACAATTATCTTTCTTCTATACTTCGGCAAGCTCAGTATAACATAAATCCCTTTTTGATTTTTCCCGTTCTCGTATTGAGCTTGCCGAAATATTGGTATTTGAGCATTTTCCGAAAATATGTATAATTAAAAATTTTATGTACGTTTGTAACTTTATTAATATCCTTTACGTTACATTCTTAAAATTCAAAAAGTAATCAGTTTAATTAAATCCCGGATGAGCCGACCGGAAATACAAATGGCAAACAAAATGAAAACTTTTAAAATTATTTTGCCAGTGGTAGCTATCATGCTTGCAATGGCAGTATCTGTAATCTCTTGTAAAAAGAAGGAGGCGGCAGCTACGGAAGAAGACACAGAAACTAATAGTACCAATGACAATACATTTGCAGAAAGAACATCTGATGATATTGTGAACATGGCAGGAGAAGCATCAGATATTGCTGTCGGAGATTCGGCAATCTCTTATCGTTTTGAAAATGGAGAAGAGGCTTTCGGAGTTGGTTGTGCTACTGTAAAACGCGACACCGTTAAAAAAATCACTATTACATTTAATGGACAAACATGTTTGGATGGACACATACGCAGTGGCTCTCTCACTCTTGATTATTCCAGCGCAACTATTGGAAAAATGCATTACCGTAATCCGGGTTTCAAATTAGTAATTACTTCAAGTAATTATATTGTTGATGGAAATAAAATAACTATAAACAAAACCATCAGCAATACAACAAATTCCGGGTTTAATCCTGCTACAACAAATCTTACATGGTCCATTACTTCAAATATCAGCATTATAAAAGCAGACGGAAGCGGAACTATTACATGGAAAGCCAATAGAGTAAAAGAACTGCTTAACACTAGCGACACTAATGTTTATCGCGGTCAAGTAATTCGTATTTTATGGAACAAAGCACGAGTTGGAATTACCGGAAACGCATCAGGAACAACAGCGGGCGGAGAAAGTTTTGCTGCGAATATTACAAAACAGTTGGTACGCGACATGACTTGTTCTCCAAATTCAAATTATCCAGGTCATCATCCTTTCATTCAGGGAACAGCTGATTTTACCCGTGGTTCCAAGGCAACACGCTATATTGACTATGGGGATGGAACTTGCGATAACATTGCTACGGTAACCATCAAAGGTGTTGCATATACTATCACGCTTCAATAACATAAAAGTTGGTTAATCAAAAAAAGGGGTTCCTATAAATCGGGGACCCTTTTTTATTTTTCAAATGTGCGGAAAATCAATTTTTTATTTTAATGCGATTTCTTTTCCAGTTAGAAGATGGAGAATGTCCATTCGCCATATGAGGAACAGAATTTATTTTTTCCTGATTCAGTATTTTAACAGCAACTAATGAAGCTACTAATGCCTCATCTTTGGATTCTGAAAATAATTTTTCGGGAGAGAAATATTTTTTCACAAAATGCGTATCGAAATTTCCTGAGGTGAATGCTTCGTGCTGTAAAACAAATTTGCAGAAAGATAAAGTGGTTTCTACGCCTGTAATTCTATACTCATCAATTGCACGAATCATACGAGCAATTGCTTCTTCTCTGTTTTTTCCATGCGTAATGAGTTTTGCAATCATTGGGTCGTAGTAAATAGGAATGTCCATTCCTTCTTCAAAGCCATCATCTACCCGGACACCTATTCCTTTTGGAACTTGATAAGAAATCAGTTTGCCGATATCCGGAAAAAAATTATTTGAAGGATCTTCGGCATACACGCGAACTTCTATTGCATGTCCGTTTATTTTCAAGTCATCTTGTTTGAAAGAAAGTTTTTCTCCTTGTGCAATTTTGATTTGCTCTTTCACCAAATCAACTCCTGTAATCATTTCCGTAACGGGATGTTCTACTTGCAGACGAGTGTTTACTTCAAGAAAATAGAAAGAGGAGTTCTCAACTAAAAACTCCACAGTTCCTGCTCCAACATATTTACACGCTTTGGCTAAACTCACAGCACATTCTCCCATCTTCTTTCTTATTTCAGGAGTTACAATAGATGAAGGCGACTCTTCAATTACTTTCTGATATCTGCGCTGAATAGAACATTCTCGTTCAAAAAGATAAACCACATTTCCGTACTTGTCGGCAAGAATTTGAATTTCTATATGTCGCGGATTAGAAATATATTTCTCTATAAAAATAGCACCATCCCCAAATGCCGATTTTGCTTCACTGGACGCACGTTTTATTTCTTCATCCAACTCATTTTCTTTTTCTACTATACGCATTCCCTTTCCTCCACCACCGGCACTCGCTTTAATGAGAACAGGAAAACTAATTTTTTTTGCAATCCGTTTTGCTTCTTCCAAGTCATTGATGGCACCATCTGTTCCGGGAACCATCGGAATATTATGCTTCTTTGCAGTTGCTTTAGCAGAAAGTTTATCTCCCATCATTTCCATTGCCTCAGCGGGAGGACCAATAAAAATGATTCCATTCTTCTCAACTTCTCTCGCAAAGCATGCATTCTCAGAAAGAAAACCATAGCCGGGATGAATGGCATCTGCATTCAATTGTTTGCAGACAGTAATTATTTTTTCCTTATTGAGATAAGATTGTGATGAAGCGGGCGGACCAATGCAAACTGCCTCATCCGCGTAACGAACGAAAGGAACATTTTTATCTGCTTCAGAAAAAACAGCAACTGTGTGAATTCCCATTTCTCTGCACGAACGCATGATACGAAGAGCAATCTCACCACGATTAGCAATAAGTATTTTTTTGATTTGTTTCAGATTATTTATTATTGTTATATTGAAAATAGTATAAATGTATACATTTTTTTCTTTCACGTATTTTTGGTCTTTTCATTTTGTTGTTAAAATGTTACTATTTAGGTCATTTATTTCGGCAAATTTCGGCTATTTCGGCAAGCTCAATAACCTGCTCAATTACCAAGATTAATACGAGTATTTGGTTATCTGCCTATGCCCTGCAGACAGGTGTGAAAATAGAAAATGGTATAGAAAAAAAGAAATAAGTAATTAGAAAATAGCCTAAATTCAAGTTACTAATGCAACTTTTCTGAGGAAAGAAAAATAATATTTTCAGACAAATGTTATTTATGGGAATTATTTTCCAGTATGTTAATTAATCTGTTTTTTTCATTGCGAATGCTCTCAATTTCATCTCTTAAAATAGATATTGTTTTTTCATATATAGGACTTACGCACAAATGTAAAAATATAATTTGAATACACACCAAAAAGTTTTTAACAATGGATTGTTGAAAACTTTTTTTTCGGACTGTGGCGTGATAGAAAAAACGAACTATTATAGAGGTTCACTAAAAACGAACTTCTATGAAAACAAGCAGAC
>JAZDJJ010000191.1:0-5941 GCA_043804035.1 Bacteroidota bacterium | reverse complement strand
AACGACTGAAGCAATCTGTTTTTTCATGTAGAAATAGAGATTGCTTCCTGCTTCGTGCTCTTCGGCAAATTTCGGCAAGCTCAATTACCAAGCTCAGAGCAACGCCTCGCAGTCGCAATGACGAAATCAATTTTTGGAACCGCCCTTTATATTTCTTCTTCTCTTTTTTTCTAAACTAATATTCTGCAATTCTCTTCCCATCTGTCCTGCAATGGCAGAATTTTCCTGTGATCTGCGGATAAGATATGGCATAGTGGAAAGAACAGGTCCGTACGGAACATACTTTGCTGCATTATAATTTTCATGTGCAAGATTGAAACTGAGTGTATCACTCATACCAAGCAATTGAGCAAACCAAACATTAGGATGATTTTTAGGGATTTGTTTTTTTTCCATCAATTGTGTTGTAAGTAAATTACTTTTCTCATTATGCGAAGCAACGCAAAGTGAAATATGCTCAACATCCTGCAAGCAAAAAGCAATGGCTTCATCAAAAGTATCATCTGTTTCTTGTTTGAATGAATACACAGGTGATGCATATCCGTTTTCTACAGCCACCCTTCTTTCTTTTTCCAAATAAGCACCACGTACAAGTTTTACTCCATAATAAAATCCTTCTTTCTTAGAAATATCATAGTGCTGTTTAATCGTATTAAACTTATTGCATACATACATCTGATAAGTATTTGAAACAATAGGTTTTTTCTTGTTGTACTTGCGCATCATATCCATACATAATTTATCCATTGCGGGCTGAAACCATGTTTCCTCTGCATCTATATTTATGTAGATATCGGCTTCGTAAGCTGCATTGCATAAATGATTGAGACGATTTTTTACTTTTTCAAATTCCGCTAATTCATCTTTGTCTAAATCGTTTGTTTCACTTACTTTTTTCAATAAATTTTTTCTTGCTATGCCTGTCATTTTTACGCTGATAAAAGATACAGCAGGAAGTTTTCTGCTATACTCTATCATATTCAAAATGTTTTTGGCAGTTTTGTTATAATTTTCTTCCAATTTATCGAGATGGTTATCGGAATGTGTGCTGCCTTCAACCGAATAATCAAAAATTGTTTTGACATTAAATTTATTAAGTCGCAAAATCGTTTCTCTTGCTTCTTCAAGTGTTTCGCCTCCGCAAAAATGAAAGAACACGGTTTTTTTGATAAGATGTCTCACGGGCATTTTCATCTTAAGAGACAGCAAGGCAAGGTTGGTGAAAGCGTACGACAGAAATGTGTTGTTCATCAACTTGAAAAGCAGATAAGCCATTTGAAGTTCTTTATCAGATTTATCTGCAAAAGCATTTTTGGTATTGGAAAAATCTAACATAAAAATTAAATATTTTGAGTTATTGTTGACACGAATTAAAAAGTTAAAAGCGAAAAATAAAAAGTTAAAAATAACACAATTACTTTTGTCTCAAATAATTTTGTTGTTTTCATAGTGGTTTTGTTGTTTGTAAAATCAGAGATGGCTTCTTGCTTCGTATTTCGCAATTATAATAACGAGACCAATTTTTGGAACTACACTTATTAACGTTGGCAATATTTTGTTAATAATTTTTTGGCACGTAAATGAACAACCCTGCGGCAAGCCACAGGGAATTATCAAGTTAAAAAAATAACATAACAACTATAGAAAAGACAAAAATAGTATCTTTGTAGCATATAAAAAAACAAAACAGGGAGCACCCTGTTCATAACTCAAATGTTTCTTGCAAATTGTTTAAATTTTGGCAGATATTTCGGTTATTTCGTCAATCTCAATAATCAGAATCAATACGAGAAGAAATTTTTGTATCCACGATCATCTGCGAAACCTGCCCGCCGTTACACTATGGCAGGCGGGTCAGTGAAAAAATAAACTTTGCGTAACATCAGGTAATAAAAAAAAAATTTGAAAATCTTATCACGGATGAAAGGGATTTTATGAAAAATGTATTTTTAGAATTGCCCATAAATGAAAGTACTACATCTGCCTTACAATATCGCTTCAAAAATTTCCATCACTGTTGATGCTTTGCAAAAAATCGGAATAGAAGCGAGAGGTATTTCTATCAATAATTATCCGAGTCAGGAAGCCAATGGTGTGCTTACCATAAATCCTAAAGAATACGGGTATCATCATCCAAAAAAATATTTCAAGATAATAGAATCTTATTTTCAATTATTCAGATTGATTTATTGGGCTGACATTGTTCATTGGTATTACGATTATCGTGTCTTGAAAACCGACTTGGTTTTGAAATGGATTCGGTTTTTAAAAAAACCTGCTGTGATAGAATGGGCAGGTTCTGATATTCGTATTCCTGATATTCTTGCATCGCACAATCCTTTTTATAAAAAACATTTTACTCAGGATTATTCATATAAGTTTGAAAGTTTGAAACATTCTCGGCTCGTTCAGCAGAAATTCAAAGATGCAGGATTTATAGCATTAGTAAGACCTGAGTTAGAAGAATTTGTTCAGCAGGATATTTACCCGGATTATTACAGAATAAATAATAGAATCAATGTCAGACAATATATTCCTGTTTTTCCTTCTGTTGAAAAAAAGAGACCGCTAATTATCAATCCTGTTGTTGCTCGTGGAGCAAAAGGAACTGCATTTATTTTGGATGCAGTAAACAAACTGAAACAGAAATATGAATTTGATTTTTTATTATTAGAAAATATTTCGCATCAAGAAATAATTGAGCATCTTGCCAAATCGGATATTGTAATTGATCAATTGATACTTGGAGCATTCGGCACCACTTCGCTGGAAGGAATGGCATTAGGAAAACCGGTGATTTGTTTTATATCTGATAAACTGAAAGAAAAACTTCCGCCTGAAAATCCTTTTGTAAATGCCACTCCTGATACAATCTTTTTAGCACTTGAATTATTGATAACAAACTCTCAGATGCGTCACGAAACAGGAATGCACTCCAGAAAGTATGTTGAAGAATATCATGATGCAGAAAAAATTGCACAGCAATTAAAAAAAATTTATCAGAAAATAATAAGCAGAAAAAATCTGAAGCAATAATTTTTTTAGAATAACTTTTATGTCTGAATTAGGAAAAATAAAAACCAAAGTTGTATTTGAACTGGAAAGTTTAAGAGCCAATAAAAAAGTGATGTACCATACGGGGCTGCTTATTATGTCTCAGATAATTGTGTTTATCCTTGGATTTTTTACAAAAGGAATTCAAACCAGAGCATTAACTCCCGATGGCTATGGCTTGTACGCATTCTTTACTACTATCACAGGATTTTCGGTGTTGTTCTTTAGTGTGGGTTTGTTTCCGACTATGGAGGTGCTTCTTGCTTCCAATCATGATAAACAAAAAGAAAAAGAATTTTTTGGTGCCAGTTTTATTCTTACTTTTTTTGCAGGAATTATTTTTAGTATTTTTTTATTTGCAATCAGTTTTTTTATTGATAATCTGTTTCAGGTTAACTTTGGAAAATTACTCAGATTACTTGCGCCATTATGTTTCATCTTTCCTTTCCGCTTGCTTATTCCTGCGCTGGCAACAGGTTCAAATAAAATAGAAAACTCTGCATGGTTTGATATCTTGTTCCAATTATTATTCTCGGCTGTACTGTCTGTCATGTTTTTTTATAGCAACTTAGATGTGAAAGAAACATTACTGCTGAATCTTTTCTCCTGTATTATTGCGGTGATATATATTATTTTTCGCTTTCGTCCTTCCTTCTCGCATTTTTCAGAAAGATATAAAGAGATAAAACTAAAGAACAAAGAGTACGGCATTCATTATTACATTGGTTCAATATTCAGCGAGACAACTTATAAATTGGATGAAATTTTTATTACTTATTTTATCAATACTACTCAATTGGGATTTTACTCACTCGCAAATATTATTTGCAGTCCAATGGTACTGTTTAGTGGTGCTTTATCTTCTGCTTTATTTAAACGCTTTGCTAATTATAAAAAAATTCCTGCAAAAATTTTCGCTCTTAATATAGTGTGGATAATTATTTCTGCAATAATTCTTTTTTTCTTTTCAAAGATGATTATTGAAATTTTATTTGGCAAGGAATTTAATACGGTTTCTACTTATGTAATGCCTCTTATTGTAGCATATATTTTAAAAACCTTATATCAGCCATTTTCTTTTTTAGCGGCAAAAGGCAAGGGTAAAGAAATGAGAAATGTTGCAATAATTGAAGGTATAGTAAGCATAGTTACAAATATTATTTTTGTTCCCCTCTTTGGTGTGATGGGTGCTATCTATGCAAGTATTCTGGCAAGAGCAACAGATCTTGTCGGACTTTTTTATTATTATCTAAAATATTTGCAGGAAACACGGAACCAGGATTTTGGTTCTGCCGATAATTACGAGAAAAAATAAGAAATTTATTTAAAGATGTAATAGAATGTAATACGTACAACCATATCATAATCATTTTTTGCTAAGCCCGAAATATTTTTCACACGATTAGAATATGAATTGTACCAAACATTCGGAATGATGTGTACATTTTTCATGGGCATATAATCCAACCCTGCTGTCATAAATATTTCCGTATTGTAAGAGGAATAATCTGAATAGATATTGTTTGCATTAAATTTTGTATCAGGATTAAATATATCATACCGGGCAAGAAAAATTAATTTGTCTTTCAAAATCATTCCACGAACATATCCGCCAAAACCCATTGCAATCACGTTAGTAGTATCTTTTTTAGTGGATGGCAAAGATTCAGTATAAATCGCATAGTTCTCCTGTATTTGTCGAAACGTTTCCACGCCAATAACAATTTTTTCTGATTGATAAGCAAGTAATGCTTTCACTGTCATTTTGCTTTTGTGATACGGACTTAATTTTGTTCGTTCATAGTCGCTATATAAATCAATAATTATTTTCTGATTCAAGAATTTAGCATAAACATCTCCATAAATTTTTTTAAAAATATCAGATTCTATTTTGGAAGCGGTTCCATTTCCAATCATAATGTTATAGCCAAAAGATTCTTTCTCGTCAAACTTTCCTTGCAAAGCAATACCTACATCGTTTGAATTTCCTAATTTGCGCATATCAAGAATTGTTTTTTCTACCGAACGATATCCCCAAGATTTTTCAGTGAACGACCATGTTGGCGTTGCCATTTCTCCAATTATTAAATCGGTCTTAGAAAAAATATTTTTCCAACGCAGATTGGCTAATTTCAAAAAAACAGTTCTGTTTCCATCAGTCCCGGTTTGTCCTTCATGTGATAATAAAAACTCCGTAGAAAATTTTTCACTAATATTATAATCATAGCCAAGATAAGCTCTTCTGATATCAAAAGCATTATAGCCATTTGCAATATTAGAATACTGAACATTGCCTCTGCTCAAAGAATCGGAATGTAATTTTTGGTAAAAATCTCCAAATACATATCCCCAAAGTTTTCCGTATGGTTTGAACTCAGCGACTTTCACAGTATCCTGAGCAAAGGAAGAATGAACAGAAATAATAATTTGCAGAACGACAAAAAGTGTAATTATTTTTTTCATAATGTTGCGGTAAAGTGAATTTTTTATTGTGATCCCACCAGGACTCGAACCTGGATTTAGAGTTTAGGAAACTCCCGTTCTATCCTGTTGAACTATAGGACCATAAAAAGTTTTGGCATTTGATTTTATGTCTGAAAAGAAAGAACAGGTTTCTTGTACATAGGACTTACGCACAAACCTACATAAATTTTTTATTTACATATAAAACGGGTTCAAAAGAAACGAAATCAAATATCATGCGTATTTTTGAGATTTGTATATTCATAGTTTCATTTTTATAAATTTCCGATGAACAATAATTTTATTACTGAACTTCGCTGGCGTGGAATGATTCACGACATCACTCCGGGAACCGAGGAACATCTGCTAAAAGAATCAACTGTTGGCTACATTGGTTTTGATCCGACCGCTGATTCTTTGCATG
>JAZDJJ010000190.1:0-2249 GCA_043804035.1 Bacteroidota bacterium | reverse complement strand
GGGCGTTTTTTTTAAGTTGGGACTCGGATTTGAACATTCCCCATTAGATGATGATATCAAACTTTTTGAAATCGGTGTGATAATGGATGCTTATCTTCAACCAGTTCCAATTATGGCTAACATAAAAAACAATCAGATATTTGTAAATGTGTATCTGAATATTATGTTTGGAAAGAAATGGTTTTAATCTAAACGTAGTCATTGTCATTCAATATATCAACATAGGACTTATACAAGAATACTTTTTATTTCTCGCAAAGGCGCAAAGTTCGCCAAGAAATACGAAAATACTTCGCGTTCATCAAATCTGCGAGAAATAAATAAAGTGCGTAAGTCGTCCTACAACAATAAAATGACAACAGAATCAATCACATCTCCTCGTCTTAAAAAACCAGATTGGCTTCGGGTGAAATTTTCTGCAGGAGAAAATTATTTTCTGACACAAAAACTTATCTATACACATAAACTCCACACGATTTGTGAGAGTGGCAATTGCCCGAACATGAAAGAATGTTGGAATGCAGGCACTGCAACATTCATGATTCTCGGAAATATCTGCACGCGTTCCTGTGGATTTTGTGCAGTTGCCACAGGCAAACCAACAGTAGTTGATTGGAATGAACCGTATCGCATAGCACAATCGGTAAAACAAATGCAACTGAATCATTGTGTAATCACTTCGGTAGACAGAGACGATTTGCCTGATGGTGGTTCTGCAGTTTGGGCGATGACAATTCGTGCAATCCGAAAAATTTCTCCGTGCATTACATTAGAAACGCTCATTCCCGATTTTAGAGGAATAACAGAAAACATGGAATGTGTGTTTGCAGAAAAGCCGGAAGTACTTTCTCATAATTTAGAAACAGTAAAACGATTAACAAAACAAGTGCGTGTGCAGGCAAAGTATGAACGGAGTTTAGAAGTGTTGAAAAAAGCAAAAGAGTACGGACTGAAAACAAAATCCGGAATTATGCTTGGACTTGGAGAAACTGAAAAAGAAATTTATGAAACGATGGATGATTTACGTAATGCAAAAGTAGATGTGCTTACGCTCGGGCAATATCTTCAGCCAACAAAAACCCATTTGCCTGTTGTAGAATTTGTTCATCCTGATAAATTTGCCAGATACAAAGAAATTGGGTTAGCAAAAAAATTTACATTCGTGGAAAGTAGTCCATTGACGCGTTCTTCCTATCATGCAAAGAAGCATGTGTTTTAAAAATGGGGATTTCAAAAAATGGATAGTGTCAAACACGAGTTACTATTGGGCAGTTCCCAAAATTATGCCTCGCAATGACGTTTATTTGTATTTTTAGAACTGCCCTTATGTGAAAGATTATGTCCCTGTTAATGTTTATATGAGGTAATCAAATTTTATGAAAAAAGATAACCAAAAATCGCAAATCATTATTTATAAAGCCGAAGACGGACAAATAAAAATTGATGTCCGTTTTGAAAATGAAACTGTTTGGCTTACACAAGATATGATAGCGTCTTTGTATGGCAAAGGTCGTTCAACTGTAACTGAACATATTCAAAACATATTTGATGAAAAAGAACTTGGACAAGATTCAGTATGTCGGGAATTCCGACGAACTGGGGCAGATGGTAAAGAATATCTTGTAAAATTTTATAATTTAGATCTTATTATTGCTGTGGGATACAGGGTTAAATCCGCACAAGGAACCGCATTTCGCCAATGGGCGACGGCGCATTTACGTGAATACATTGTTAAGGGTTTTGTGTTGGATGATGAACGATTAAAAAATCCTGATCTGCCATTTGATTATTTTGAGAATTTAACAAGACGTATTGCGGATATTCGCACGTCTGAAAAAAGATTTTACAAGAAGATTACCGATATTTATGCCACGAGCGTTGATTATGATCCAACTGACGAGCAAAGTATTTTATTTTTTAAGACAGTGCAAAATAAAGTTCATTATGCAATTACGGGAAACACAGCAGCGGAAATAGTTGCTGATAGGGTAGATAGTAAAAAAACAAATATTGGTCTAACAAATTTTAGGGGCGTCAAACCGACAAAAGAAGAAATAGTAATTGCCAAAAATTATTTAAACGAAAAGGAACTTTTAATTTTGAATAATCTAGTGTGAAGATTTGTTAATTGATTTACTTTTTATACATTTGCCAAAATTTCATTTATGGCAAGTATAGGAAAAATTATTTTAACAGAAGAAGAAAAGCAGAAATTGCTTATCTGGTCAAGGTCGCAGAAAATGGATTTT
>JAZDJJ010000189.1:0-3732 GCA_043804035.1 Bacteroidota bacterium | reverse complement strand
AAAATCCATTTTCTGCGACCTTGACCAGATAAGCAATTTCTGCTTTTCTTCTTCTGTTAAAATAATTTTTCCTATACTTGCCATAAATGAAATTTTGGCAAATGTATAAAAAGTAAATCAATTAACAAATCTTCACACTAGGACGCATCTCGGGAGTGATAGAACGTATCTCGGGAGCGAGAAAATAAACTTTGCGTAACATCAGATAGTAACTTATTTTTTATCTGAGGATAATCCATCTGAGTTTTTTGGAGAAAATATTTTTTGCATCATCAAGATGTTTTTTCTCGGCAATGAGGTTCATCTCTTCTTCTTCTGAAGTAGCTATCATTAACTGCTTTTCTATCTCTGAAATCATTTTGAATATTTTTTTCAATTTTAGAGAATAGATAGCATTCTCAACGGCTTTTCTTAAAATATCTTCTTCTCTCTGTACAACAATGCCATGTCTGTCCTGCCATTTGGAAAGCGAGTAAGGAAACGTGGTAAGGTCAATAGCAGTTTGTGAGAAAGACAGATTTTCATGATGAATAAAATAATCGCGTGAAATGATATTTCCGTTTTTAACGTTTGTGATTATTTCGTCAAAGATTTTCTGATAGGTTTCGTTTTCAAAGCAAATGTCATCCGCAGCAAGATGTTCCATAATAAGTTTAGCAACACTTACAGAATATTTTACCATTTTGGTTTTGTCTGTTTGTTCAGATGTTTTTGTTGTATCGTCATCAGGTTCTTCTTCTTCATATTCTATAAGAGAGTTGCCATAATTGAGCAATAGACGGATAATTTCTTTTTCGTGATGTTCAGTGGTATCGGTTTGAGTTTCTATTGGCTGTGGCATTGCTTCCACAGGTAGTTTAATTTGTTCTTCAATGTTTATCTCATTACCTTTTCTTGCAAATCTTTTTCTGAGTGCTTTGTTCAGTTCATTAAATAAAACTTGTTCGTCCATTTTCATAATCTTACTACACTCCTGAATGAAAATGGTTCGTGTAACGGAACTTGGAATGAGTGCAATGCTTTCTACAATTTGTCGGATGAGTTCCGATTTCTTTATCGGGTCATCTTTTACTTCTGTAAAAAGTAATTGTGTTTTAAATCGGATAAAGTCAGTAGTATTTTCTTTGATAAAGTTTCTGAGTTCATCTTCGCTGGATTTTTTTGCAAACGAATCGGGATCTTCTTTATCGGGGAAAAGAATTACACGAACATTCATTCCTTCTTCCAGCACCAAATCAATTCCGCGAAAACTTGCTTCTATTCCTGCTGCGTCGCCATCGTACATAATCGTTATGTTGCTTGTGTATCTGCGGATAAGGCGAATTTGTTCAACGGTTAATGATGTTCCTGATGATGCTACTACATTTTCAATTCCTGCCTGATGAAGTGAGATTACATCCGTATATCCTTCTACTAAAAAACAATTATCTTCTGAAGAAATTATTTTTCGTGCCAGCGACATTCCATAAAGTATATTGCCTTTGTGATAAATATCTGTCTCCGGCGAATTGATGTATTTTGCTTTCGCATCTTTTCTTAATGCTCTTCCTCCGAATCCAATTACTCTGCCTGTAACACCGTGAATAGGAAAAATTATTCTTCCGGCAAAACGGTCAAATGTTGACGTTTGTAATTTATTGTTTGTTGTTTGTTGTTCAGAAGAAAAAGTATTTTCAGATTTTATGACTAATCCTGCTTTAATGAGATAATCTAATTGATAACCTGCCTGTAGCGCTGCATCGGTGAATGCTGTTTTGTTTTCAGGAGCGTATCCGAGTTGGAATTTTTCTATTGTCTCATCTGTAAATCCCCGCTCTTTGAAGTAACTCAATCCGATAGATTTCCCTTCGTTGGTACTTAAAAGGATTTCAGAAAAATATTTTTGTGCGAATGAACAAACCACATACAAACTTTCTCTCTCGCTCTGCTGTTTTTCTTCTTCTTCTGCATTTTCTTTGTAGACCTCCTCAATCTCAATGTTGTATTTTTTGGCGAGATAACGAAGTGCTTCGGGATAGTTCATCTTCTCGTGTTCCATCATAAAATTCACTGCATCACCACCCTTGCCGCAACCGAAGCATTTGTAAATATTACGTCCCGGATTTACATTGAACGAAGGTGTCTTCTCGTTGTGAAACGGACATAATGATATATAGTTGGAGCCACGTTTTTTTAGTGTGAGAAAATCGCTCACCACTTCTTCAATATGAACTGTATCTAAAATACGTGATATGGTTTCGCGGGAAATCATTTTTGAAAAGTAATCTATGCTTTATGCAAAATTAAAAAAACAGAACACGCTAAAAGTGAACAACTAAAAACGAACAACTAAAAGTAAACAACCTTTCACTTTTAATCCTGAAATAATCCTATTCTAAAACAAGTTCAGGATTGTTTCGGGACAGGACATTAACCGTTTATTTCTGAATAACAATTTTTTTATTTATCGTTCCTTGTTCGGTTTTTAGTTGCAAAAAATAAATCCCGTTCTGCAAATCAAGAGTAAGGGAATTAAGATTAAGGTTTTGTTGTGAATATGTTTTTTCTCCATACATATTATAAACTTCTACTTCCTTAATCTGAAACACGGAACTTGAAACCTGAAATTTTCCAGTGGTGGGATTCGGATAGATGCTCACAGTATTTTCAAGAGATAATTCATTTATCCCAATATTAATTGTTTTGAATGCGTTTGACTTGGCAGAGGTAATGATGGTAAATGGCTCAGGATTTTTTATTAAAGCAGGAGTGCAAGTGATATTCCACTGAGTTTCTATCCGCCAGTTTGCTGTGTTTTGATAAGTAGAATATTGAGGGTCAGTTATAGATTGCTGGCTGCCGGTAACACTATTTACTATCTGCCAATTTCCATCATTCAAATTATCTCTCTTCAACAGATAACTAATAACAGGATTGTCGCTGTCTTCTATGGTATATAATTGTGGCCATGAAAACGTGCCGTTGTTATTAATCATAAAAATAGTATTATGATAGGGACTAAGTTCGCTGTAGTTTCCGCAAGTATCGTGCACTTGCAATTTATAACGGTAAGTGCCTGCATTTGGATCTCCTAAACTATAATATGGAGATATGAAATATTTTGTGCGAAATGTGTCAACAAATAAACTCAAAGCACTATACGGAACTGCACAAAGTGGCTTATATACATTTGATTGAACTTCGCGATAAACAATAAAACTATCAACTCCTGCATTTGAGTATGGTGTTTTATCCCAAACAATAAGATTATATTTTGAAAGAGAATCTACTGTAACAGCACAGATGGACGGTGCAGGTAAAACAATAGTAAATACCTTCTGAATCGTGCCTGTACATCCACCCTCAATAGATACAACGAGTGTTGCCGTATATGTTCCTGTTACAGGATAAGCAATGTTTGTTGGACTCTGCCCAGTGGATGATGAGGGATTACCACCGGGGAATGACCAGTTCCAAGTGGTGATAGGCGTTCCATTAGTTGTAGTGGGATTGCCAGTGAAATTCATTATCCCGTTACTGCCGGTGAATGTAAAATCAGAATTAACACTTATGATGTATGGAATATAATTAAGACGAAAATTACATCCTGAGGGTTGTATAACATCAACAGAAAAAATATCTCCCGGCTGCACATTTGGAGTAATAATTTGTGCAGTGCCACTCGGTGCGCCTGTATATGGTTGTCCATTTTGGTACCATTGATAGGTGTATGTTATCAGAGGTTCAATAGGT
>JAZDJJ010000188.1:0-5944 GCA_043804035.1 Bacteroidota bacterium | reverse complement strand
CGATGCCGTCTGCGAGAGAATAATTATATACGATGTCCTGAATTTGATTGAGACGAATTTCCTCTTCGCCAACTTTCACTCTTGTTTTTATATACGGAGTCCCCGATAACCCTAAAACTGTAATTACATTATCGTGTTGATTCAAAATACTTACTGCTTGTCGTAATTTTTTTTCTTGTTGTCCGCTTCCTTTGTAAGTGTGATGCACCTCGTCAAGGATTACAGATAAATTTGGAATTTGTGAAAGTTTTTTTCGGAGTTCATTTGTCTTTTTTATTTCTTCAACTTCTTCTTGTCCGATTTTCATTTGACCTGTTTTCAGAAAAACCAAATCCTTTTCATCGTATCGTTCCAACACAACTTTTTCGGCATTAGTGATAAACACAAGTCCAAAATTTTTTGTCTGTGTTAAACGATTTACTTTTTCCAAGTTTGGATTGTTGCCGTGCAGTTTATCTTTTCGTTTTGAAGCCAAACTGTCTAATATTTCAATATGGATAATTTGTTTCAATGCTTTGGCTTCATTCTCTGGCAAAATCCATTCAGGGTAAAAATCTTTTATTGTTTGCAATGAGGGAAGTATTGCGGTTTTGGCTGCCTGTGGTGCAAACACAACAAAGTTGTGAGCAAATCTTTTGTCGTTTTTATTAAGCCGTGCAAAGTATAAATCAAGGTAAATGAATGCAGCAATCAGATAAGTTTTCCCTGCACCCATCGGCAAACTGAAAAGAAAATTCGGATAATTAAAATTGTGAAGTAACTCATTCAATACTTTATCCCAATTATGAGTTTCGCTTTTCGGATCGTTCAATAATTGTTTTTGAAAATTTTTGAGTTCATTGTCCTGCGCAAAAGCATTCAGGAATTGTGTTGTGAAATTTCCTCTAAAATTTTGATGATACTCGTACTCTCTGTTTTTATTTGCATCAAATAATAAACCGGCACGAATGATATCTGCAAGTTTTCTATTTTGTCCTATAAATTTCAGCCAGAGATATACTTCAATGGACTTGAGTTGCGGCTCACGAAGTTTTTTCTTTTCTTCAATAAATTTAATGATGTTGCCAACGACAGATTGATTATTCTCCCGTTCTTCTTTAATCCAAATTTCTGTTTTATTTTCTATCAGATTAAAAATTGTCAGCATTTAATTATTTATTTCTAATTAAAACTTTTTAAAAATACTATTTATTTCTGTTGCTTTTTTGCGGACAAAAAAAGTGGCTCTTTTGCTTTTGAACTTCTGTGAAAAAAAAATAAAATTAGACAGAAGTAAATTGTGTTTGTAAAAGTTGTAGAATAAAAATTAAAACATTTTCAAATGCGTCAGCATTACAATGAGTACTATTCAATGCCAGTTTTTTTTCTTTGTATCTTCTTTTTTGATGTTACTTTTCTTTTTCAGTTGTTTATATTCCCGGGTTGTTATCATATCAAGTTTACGATCAATGAGAGTGAAGATGGATGTGAATTTGTCAGAAATAACATGATGTTCATCCCACTCAATATTGCTTTTATAGAGCAGTATTGTGGCAATATCTGTTGGAGTAATAAGATTTGGAGCACCGTCTTTATGGTAGTGATAACTTGATTTGTTGTCATCGTAAGATTTGCCACGGTATTTCGTTGAAATAAAAATAATGTTATTGTGTAATTTTATTTTTTGTTCCAATATATTTTTTTTCTTATCAAACACAAGCAAGTAATCACCTCCTAATGGAACCACATCATCAACATTACTCCCTGAATAAATAAACACTTTCATTTTTTTTCCCGCATCCATCGGCACAGCTTTTAAAGTTGCTCCTTCATATTTGATAAAGAACGAAGTGTCCTTATTCATTTCATTGTAAGTAAGTGTGCGGTAATCAATCAACATTTTTTCATAGTTGGTGGGGATACGTTCATCTTCATCCGAAATTTTAGCATTCTGTTTTTTTACATTCATCTTAGCATAGCGAATAGTTTTTATTATTCTTCTCAACTCTTCTGGTTTTGTATTTTGCTGTTCTGATGCTACTGTATCGCCTGCTTTTTTAAAGAGGCTTGCTTTGTAAGCAGCCGAAGTAGTATCAATCTCCCGCCAGAAAATGGTCTTCACAGTATCTTTATTGCGGTACGATAAATATCCACTTACAATTCCTGCATTAAATTCATTTTCATAATATAAATCATTAGAAGTCCAATTGGCAAGGATGATAGAGTACAGTGCAAGTCCTTCAGTTAGAATTTCATTTTTTTCTTTTCGTGAAACTTTTTGAGCATGAAGCGATGTAAGAAATAAAAGATGAGAGATGAAAAATAAAAAAATAATAATCCGATTTGTATAACGGCTATCAGCAATCATTTAATCGTAATTTATTTGTTTGTTAATCATTGATTTTTTTTATCAAACAGAGAATCCACAAACTCATACTTATTGAATACCTGAATATCGTCAATCTCTTCGCCTACTCCAATGAATTTTACGGGAATTTTAAATTGATCAGAAATGCCAATCACCACACCACCTTTTGCTGTGCCATCAAGTTTTGTAAGGGCGATTGCTGTTACCTGTGTTGACTCTGTAAATTGTTTGCACTGCTCAATAGCATTTTGTCCGGTGGAAGCATCTAAAACTAAAAGTACTTCGTGTGGTGCTTCGGGAATTACTTTTTGAATAACGCGTTTTATTTTTGAAAGTTCGTTCATCAAATTTGTTTTGTTATGTAATCGTCCTGCTGTATCAATCAACACCACATCCATATTTTTTGTGACGGCTGATTTCACAGTATCAAATGCTACTGATGCAGGATCTGTGTTTCTGCTTTGAGCGATGATTGGAACATCTGCCCGCTTTGCCCATATTGTTAATTGCTCCACTGCTGCTGCACGAAAAGTATCTGCTGCACCGAGCAATACCTTTTTTTCTGCTTTCTTAAAACAATAAGCAAGTTTTCCAATTGTAGTGGTCTTCCCTACTCCATTCACGCCAACTACAAGAATAATATAGGGTTTTGCAGGAAGCGGGTCAGAAAAATCTTCATAGGAATTTTCTGTCATTAGCAGAGAAATTTCTTCTTTCAGGAGTGTATTCAATTCCGAAGTATTATTTTTTTTTTCTTTCGCTACTCGTTTCTGAATGTTCCCTATAATTTTCATGGTTGTGTCTACTCCAACATCAGATAACAAAAGTATTTCTTCAAGATTATCCAACACTTCCTCGTCAATTGTTGTCTTGCCCGTAATGATATTACTTATTTTGGACAAAAAACTTTCGCGTGTGCGGAATAAACTTTTGTTAAGTTTTTTTTTTGCGAAGAAATTAAAAAGTCCCATTGAATAGTTGGCAGGTGAGATGACAGTTGGTATAGATTCCACATAACTTTTTCATATTCGCAGATAAATCTTTGATATTTTTACCTGCAAGTACTAAGAAGTTACGATTATACTTTCTTTTATTTCAGATAATCCTGAACATGCGAATTATGTACAATTATTTCTTTAAAAATGTAGGCACCACTCTTTGGCGACTTTACCATTTTGATAACCCGCGTAAATCCTTTTCCTTGTCCTGTTCTGAGTGTTGATGTAACTTTTTTTGCCATTGGGTTTTGTTGATTTATTTTATTTCTTTATGAAGAGTCATTTTTCTGAGAATGGGATTATACTTTTTTAATTCCATTCTACCAGTGGTATTTTTTCTGTTCTTTGAAGTGATATAACGGGATGTTCCCGGTTTGCCCGATGCTTTATGTTCGGTACATTCTAATATCACTTGCACACGATTACCTTTTTTCTTTGCCATTGTTTTAAGTTTTTAAGAATGCGAAGATAATAAGTTTAGTCATTCGCAAAAAATTTTTATTTTGTAAGAAGATACTCAAGATACAATCCTATTCCACAGTTACACTCTTCGCTAAATTTCGTGGTTGGTCAACATTGCAGCCACGCATCACGGCAATGTGATATGCGAGGAGTTGAAGAGGGATAACAGAAATAATGGGAACTAAAATTTCATTTGTCTCAGGAATTTCAATCACATAATCGGCAAGTTGTTTTACTGTTTTATCGTGTTCGGTAACTATGGCAATAATTTTTCCTTTACGTGCTTTTACTTCCTGAATATTATTCACTACTTTCTCATACCATTCGCCTTTGGTAGCGATGACAACCACAGGCATATTATCGTCAATCAATGCAATCGGTCCGTGTTTCATTTCAGCAGCGGGATATCCTTCTGCGTGTATATAAGAAATCTCTTTCAGTTTGAGTGCGCCTTCTAATGCAACAGGGAAAGTGTATCCTTTTCCGAGATACAAAAAGTTTCGCACATCTTTGAAAGTCATTGCAAGTTTTTTTATTTCGTCATTTTTTATCAGCATCTTCTCTGCTTTTTCGGGGATGGCGTCTAATTCGTTTATCAGTTCATAGTATTTTGATTCGGAAATAGTTCCGCGTTTGTGTGCAATGCGCAATGCCATAAGTGCCAGCAAAGTGATTTGTGCAGTAAATGCTTTTGTGGATGCAACTCCTATTTCGGGACCTGCGTGCGTATAAGAACCTGCATTGGTTTTTCTGGCTATGGAAGAACCCACCACATTACAAATACCGATGATGGTAGCACCTTTTGATTTTGCGAGTTCAATAGCGGCAAGTGTATCGGCTGTTTCGCCCGATTGAGAAATTGCTATCACCACGTCATCTTCTCTTATGATTGGATGGCGATATCTAAATTCAGAAGCATATTCAACTTCCACCGGAATGCGAGCGAGGTCTTCAAATAAATATTCTCCTACCAATCCTGCGTGCCATGAAGTTCCACAGGCAACGAAGATGATACGTTTGGCATTGATTATTTTTTGTTCGTAGTCCTTAATACCTCCCAAACTCACTTCTCCTTTTTTTGCAAGGAGCCGTCCGCGCATACTGTCGCGAATGGAGCGTGGCTGTTCAAAAATTTCTTTGAGCATGAAATGTGGGAATCCACCTTTCTCAATGGATTGCAGATTCGGTTCAAGTATCTGCGAAGAAGGTATTTTAACTTTGTTGCTGATGGTTTTAATACGGAGTTTCCCTTTGCGTGGAATGACAGCAATTTCATCGTCTTCTAAATAAATTACATTTCTGGTAGAATCAACGATAGGCGTTGCATCCGAAGCCACAAAAAATTCTCCCTTGCCAATGCCAATGACGATTGGGCTTGATTTTTTTGCAACAATGAGTTCGTCAGGATTGTTTTTTGAAAGGACAACAATTGCATAAGCACCAATTACTTTGTTCAATGCAAGACGAACTGCTTCGGATAATGAAACATTTTTGTTTTTCCGAATGTCTTCAATGAGATGAATAAGAACTTCGGTGTCGGTAGTGCTTTGGAATTTATGCCCACGTTTCTGCAATTCTTTTTTCAGAGACACATAATTTTCGATGATGCCGTTGTGAACGATAACGGATTCTTTGGTTTGTGAGAAATGCGGATGAGCGTTGATATCGTTTGGCACACCGTGCGTAGCCCATCGTGTATGTCCGATGCCGATGTTCCCGCGTGTGTTTTTTTTCGCTATGAAATGTTCAAGGTCAGAGACCTTGCCTTTGCATTTGTAAACATTGAGTTTGGAGTTAAGAATTGCAATTCCCACGCTGTCATAACCCCTGTATTCAAGTCGGCGAAGTCCTTTGATGAGAATCGGATATGCTTCTTTGCTTCCGATGTATGCTACGATTCCGCACATATTATTATTAATTAATTGTTAATAGAAAAATTGTTAATTGTTAATGGTTTCCTGATAAAATAGCATAACATAGGTTACACTTTTTTTCGTAGCATAACATAGGTTACACTTTTTTTCGTAGCATAACATAGGTTACACTTTTGCAAATATAGTTCTTTGACATAATTTCCGACATTCTTTCAAAAAAACATTTTTTATGAAAGAACATCAAAAAAGACAAGAAGCCATCA
>JAZDJJ010000187.1:0-6548 GCA_043804035.1 Bacteroidota bacterium | reverse complement strand
TCTACTAAGGTTATCAGAAAAAGATAAGGTTTTTAAAATCATCTCTTAATTTCTACTAAGGTTATCAGAAAAAGATAAGGTTTTTAAAATCATCTCTTAATTTCTACTAAGGTTATCAGAAAAAGATAAGGTTTTTTAAATCATCATCTTAAGCACCTCAAATTAAGATTTGGCCTAAAATCCGTCTGCTTCTTAACAGTTTTACACATTCCTTTCATATATCTTTGATTTCATCAATCCAATTTTACACAAGCGGTGAGAAAAAGAAACGCAAAGCACATCTAATCCATATTTTACGCTGCGTCTAAAGTTAATGGAGGATGCTTCTTTGAAATATTTTGTGGGGCATGTAATTTCTGCTATTTCATAGCCGGCAAAAATAATTTGTGAAAGCATCTGATTGTCAAAAACAAAATCATCGGAATTAGCATGATAATTTATTTCCTCCAATACTTTTCTGGAAAATGCACGATAGCCGGTATGATATTCCGAAAGTTTCTGATTCAACAAAAGGTTTTCTATAAAGGTGAGGAACCTATTAGAAATATATTTGTAAAATGGCATTCCTCCTTTCAATACTCCTTTTCCTAAAATTCTGGAACCAAGTACAACAGGATACAAATTGTTGGCAATGATGCTTGTCATTGCAGGAATCAATTGTGGAGTGTATTGATAGTCGGGGTGTAACATTACCACAATGTCAGCGCCAAGTGATAATGCTTTGTCGTAGCAGGTTTTTTGATTGCCTCCATAGCCGCGATTTTTTTCATGGCGAATAATATGACGAATGCCGATTTGCTTTGCTACTTCCACTGTACTGTCGTTGCTTGCATCATCCACTAAAACTACTTCATCCACAATGTTGAAAGGAATTTCATTATATGTACGTGTGAGTGTAAGTTCTGCGTTATATGCAGGCAATACTATTACAAGTTTTTTTCCGTTAATCATATTTTATGAAATACTAATTGTGATACAAATATACGAATGAGAGCTATATTTGTAAATTCACGAATTAAATAATATGAAGATTCTTACGCGATATACTATTCTTTCTTACATCGGTCCTTTTCTGCTGACTTTTTTTATTGCCGTGTTTGTTCTCTTCATGCAATACCTCTGGAAGTATGTAGATGATTTGATTGGTAAAGGACTTGAAACATCTGTGCTTATTGAACTTTTTTTTTATGCAGCACTCGCTACATTTCCTCTGGCATTGCCACTGGCTATATTGCTTTCTTCTCTAATGACTTTCGGCAACATGGGCGAACATTACGAATTGGTTGCACTTAAATCCGCAGGATTATCATTGCAGAAAATAATGTTTCCACTCATTTTGCTTACCGGACTGACTGGTGCAGGAGCATTTGTGTTTTCAAACAATATGCTTCCGTACATTAATCTGAGAAGTGGTTCGCTGATGTACGACATTCAACAAAAAAAGCCGACACTAAATATTAAGGATGGAGTTTTCTACAACGGCATAGATGGTTATACAATTCGTATAGCAAAAAAAGAAAATGATACGCAAATATGTCGTGATATTATTATTTATGATCACACAGCAGGACTTGGTAACACAAAAGTTATTACGGCTGAAACAGGAAGCATGAAGATAACCGATAATAAACATTTTTTACTGCTCACTTTATTCAACGGAACCAGTTACGAAGAGATGATTCAGTCAAAAAGCAACAGTTACTTTCCTTTGATGAGAAGTAAATTTAAAGAACAAACAGTTTGTTTTGATTTATCGGATTTCCGACTTTCTCGCACCAACAAAGAAATGTTCAAAACAAATTACCAGATGCTGAACATCAGTCAGATTGATAATATGATTGATTCGCTTCATCAGGAAAGTTTACGACAAAAAACAGAGTTTGAAAAAAAATTTTCTGAAATGTTATCTGAAAGTATGTTTAATCCTTTGACTACTGAGAAAAGAGTTTTTTCTTCTACAAGTAAAAAAATAATTTCTTCTCCTATCAATAATGCGCGTGTATTGGAAATGGCTTTGAATATTGTCAGAAATAAAAAATATTACATTGAAAATTCATTGAGCAATATGAGTATTTATGATAGCCCTGTTGTTTCATTAAATATTGAATGGCACAAAAAATTTATGCTATCTTTCGCTTGTTTTGTTTTATTTTTTATTGGTGCTCCACTCGGAGCCATTATCCGCAAAGGAGGACTGGGTATGCCTGTGGTTGTTTCTGTAATCATTTTTATTTTATTTTGGGTAATTACAATTATAGGGGAGAAAATGGTGAAAGAAGGAGTGCTTCCTGCTTTTATCGGTATGTGGATTTCAACGATGATTACACTCCCGCTGGGAATATTTTTGACCATTAAAGCTACTTTAGATTCTTCTCTTTTTAATATTGATGCCTATTTTAAACCTTTTCAAAAACTCATCAAATGGATAAAATAAATATTCTTCAGTTGTGCAACAAGTTCATCTATCCTCCAAAGGATGGAAGTGCTATCGCAATATTTAATTACACAAAAGCATTTTCTGCAATTGGATGTAATGTAACAGTGCTTGCGATGAATACGAGTAAGCATTATTATGATGTAAAAAATCTTCCTGAAGAAATAAAACAGATGGCTGATTTTATTGCTGTGGATGTAGACAATGAGATAAAATTATTTTCCGCAATGTTTAATTTTTTACAAAACCGCTCTTACAATATTTCAAGATTTGTTTCAACAAAGTATAACGACAAACTCATTGAACTACTGCACCAAAAAGAATTTAATATTATTCAATTAGAAGGACTTTATCTTTCGCCATATCTGGAAACCATCCGCGCGTTTTCAGGAGCAAAGATTGTGATGCGTTCGCATAATATTGAACATGAAATATGGGAAAGAATTTCAAAAAACGAAAAAAATATTCTCAAAAGATGGTACTTAAAAATTCTTGCAAGGCAACTACGTAATTATGAAATCTCCCGACTGAATAAATATGATATGATGATTCCCGTAACAGAACGGGATGCACAAATGTTAAAATCTTTTGGATGCGAACTCCCGTTACATGTTTGTTCTGTTCCTTACGATGAAACTATTCTGAAGCCCGATAAAAGTAAATTGGAATTTCCTTCTGTGTTTTTTATTGGAGCA
This sequence comes from Bacteroidota bacterium, assembly GCA_043804035.1. Taxonomy (GTDB): domain Bacteria; phylum Bacteroidota; class Bacteroidia; order Palsa-948; family Palsa-948; genus JAZDJJ01. The sequence goes on along the minus strand of JAZDJJ010000187.1, from coordinate 3,419 downwards.
CTTGACTGGATACCAAATGTAGAAGGACTTGAATGGTTTTTAAAAAATGTGTGGCAGAAAATTAACGCAAAATTTCCTGAGTTGAAATTTTATATTGCAGGAAGAAATATTCACAAAGCAAAACATCTCTCTCCAATCATTTCAAAATTGTCAAATGTTGTAATTGCCGGTGAAGTAGAAAATGCATATCATTTCATGAACTCAAAAGGAATAATGATAGTACCATTGTTTTCGGGAAGTGGAATAAGAGTAAAAATCATAGAGGGAATGGCACTTGGAAAAACAATTATCTCCACATCGCTTGGAGCAGAAGGAATTGCCTACAAAGATGGGCAAAACATTTTAATTGCTGATACACATGAATTGTTCGCAGAAAAAATAATTAAGTGTATCAATGAAAAAATGTTTTTTACGATTATCGGAGAAAATGCAATGAGTTTTGCAAAAAATAATTTCGGAAGTTTGGAACTAACAAAAAAATTACTTGACTTTTTTAAATCACATCTTTAAATCATATCTTGAATATTGAAATGCTTTTGTTAAAAATCATATTTTGGATTTCGCTGTTATTGCTGCTACATACTTATATTTTATATCCGCTTTTGCTTATCATACTTGCTTCAAGGAAAAAGAATAATCAAAACATCTTTGGCAAAAATGAACTTCCTGCGGTTTCCATTTTAGTTCCTGCATACAACGAAGAAAAACTAATCACACAAAAAATAGAGAGTGTATGCAACAGTGATTATCCTTGTGATAAAATTGAAGTGCTTGTTGGTTCGGATGCATCAACCGACAGAACAAATGAAATGGTTGACTCATTAAATAAAAAATATGGGAATGTGCATCTTGAAAATTTTTCTGCCCGAAGTGGTAAAATAAAAATCATCAATCATCTGAAAGCATTGGCGAAACATGATATTCTCATTTTAACCGATGCTAATGTAATGTTTGACAAAAACACAATTTATGAATTAGTGAAGCACTTTAGTAATTCTGATATTGCGCTGGTGGATTCAAATATGACCAATATTGAACTACAAAAAAAGGGAATATCAAAAGCAGAAAATACTTACATACGCGGAGAAGTAAAAATTAAGAATGATGAAGGAAAAGTTTTTGGAATGATGATGGGTCCATTCGGAGGATGTTATGCTGTAAGAAAAAGTTTTTACAAAAACATTCCTGAAAAATTTCTTGTGATGGATGATTTCTACATTAACATGAAAGTATTGGAAAACGGAGGCAAATCCATCAATGAAATAAATGCAAAGGTTTATGAAAAAATTCCTGACAATTGGAAAGTGGAATTCAAAAGAAAAATCAGAATCAATGTGGGAAGTTTTCAGAACCTTGTCTATTTCTTTCACCTGCTTTGGAAATTCAATATGCTTTCGTTTTGTTTTATCTCGCACAAAGTAATCAGGTGGTTTGGACCAATTTTTATGATTGCAATGTATTTGAGTAATATCTTTTTGCTTTGGAATATTCCACTTTCGCTTTGGAGACAGACAGGATGGGGCATCTTTTTTATTTTCCAAAATTTTATTCCCGTGCTTTTTATTCTTGACTTGATTCTTAAATTCATCGGCATAAATTTTCCAATCTCTCGTCTTGTAACACATTTTCTATCTACAAATCTTGCGTTGCTGATTGGCTTTTTCAAATTTCTTAAAGGAGTAAAATCAAGTGTATGGCAGCCGACAGAAAGATGTGAGACATAAATTCGCAAAATTATTTATCCCTTCATGAAATTTTGTATTTTTAATAAAATGAGAAATATGGTATCTATCAGAAACACAAAAGTATTCGCGATTTTTTTTGATGATGAAGAATTGGATGCAGAAACAATTTAAATAAACTTTATTCCAAAAATCTTATTATTTGATTATACATAAAATTTATGTTCAATACTATTGACGAAGCCATTTCCGAAATCAAAGCAGGAAAAGTTATTATTGTGGTGGATGATGAGGACCGCGAGAACGAAGGCGATTTTGTTACTGCTGCTCATAATGCCACTCCCGAAGTTGTCAATTTTATGGCAACGCACGGACGCGGATTGATTTGTACTCCGCTCACAGAACAGCGATGCATGGAACTTGATTTGAATATGATGGTAACCAAAAATACTTCGCATCACGAAACTGCTTTTACTGTTTCCATTGATTTGCTTGGGCATGGATGCACTACGGGGATTTCTGCTTCTGACCGTTCTAAAACTATCAAAATGCTTGTTAATCCTGCTGCTAAGCCATCTGATTTTGGAAGACCGGGACATATTTTTCCTCTACGTGCACAAAATGGTGGCGTTCTTAAACGTATAGGACATACTGAAGCTGCTGTGGATATATCTCTTCTGGCAGGATTTGAACCGCCTTGTGGAGGAGTGTTGGTAGAAATCATGAATGAAGATGGCACTATGGCGCGTCTTCCGGAACTTTTGAAAATTGCAAAACGATTTAAATTGAAATTGATTTCTATTAAAGATCTCATTACTTATCGCATCAATAAAGAAACCATCGTCAAACGAATAGTAAAAATAAAATTGCCCACTTCTTTTGGAGATTTTGATCTTATCGCTTACAATCAAACAACTACTAATCAGGAACATCTTGCCCTTGTAAAAGGAACATGGAAAAAAGATGAACCTGTTTTGGTTCGTGTGCATTCATGCTGCCTGACGGGCGATATTTTTGGTTCTTTGCGATGCGATTGCGGTCAACAACTTCGTCTCTCTATGGAGATGATTGAGAAAGAAGGAAAAGGAATAATAGTTTACATGAATCAAGAAGGGCGAGGCATAGGATTGCTCAATAAACTGAAAGCATATAAACTACAGGAAAAAGGAAAAGATACAGTGGAAGCCAATCACGCTCTTGGGTTTCCGATGGACTCGCGCGATTACGGTGTTGGAGCACAGATATTACGCAATCTATGTGTTTCTAAACTACGGCTCATATCAAACAATCCTAAAAAAAGAGCAGGACTACTCGGTTACGGACTTGAAGTTGTTGAAAATATTCCTCTTGAAATAAAATCAAATGTCTACAATAAATTTTATCTCCAAACGAAAAGAGATAAAATGGGACATTCACTGAAAGTGGAAAGTGATTTTAAATAAGTTTCTTATTTTTCTACAATTCCATGCATTCTTATATTCTTGTGTTGTGATCCCGACTGGATTCGAACCAGTGACCTACAGCTTAGAAGGCTGTTGCTCTATCCAACTGAGCTACGAGACCAAATGACAAATGACATTAAGTAGAATAACTAATGGGCAGTTCTAAAAATACAAATAAACGTCATTGCGAAGGAGGAACGACTGAAGCAATCTGTTTTTTCATGTAGAAATAGAGATTGCTTCCTGCTTCGTGACTCGCAGTCGCAATGACGAAACCAATTTTTGGAACCGCCCT
>JAZDJJ010000186.1:0-7316 GCA_043804035.1 Bacteroidota bacterium | reverse complement strand
TTGTTTTGTGGCAAATGCTTTTACACCTGAGGGCATATCGGTAGTAGGAATTTCCATCTTCATCATGTAATCAATTGTTTGGTCAAACGCAGTGGAGCCGAGAACACTTCCCGCAATGTTTCCGCTCTTGAACGGAAATTCCTCCACAGAAATTTTTCCGTCTTTAATATGATAAGTGATGTTAATATCAGAGAACTCCGCTTTTTTAAATTTATCCATTCCTCCAAGTGCAACAGCAAGTTTGTTTAGTAATTCAAAATTAGTAATCATTACATTTTTTGTTTGTATTTTTCCGTCACCGTTTATTGTTTTCATATCGGGCATCATGGTCGCATCAAGATTGGAAACATATTTCAACTGCGTAGAAAATTTTCCTGTGGCGTACTTGGCAATGGGTGCAAGTTTTTGCATAGTGTTAAAATATTTGAATGTCATCGGAATATCAAAATCAGAAATGTTCATATCAAAATTCACAACAGGAATTTTTGGATTCTGTGTGCTGTAAATTCCACTCATTAGCATACTTCCGCCCATTGTGTTCATCTTAAGTTTGTTCATCATTACTTTACTGTTGCGAATAATCATGCTTCCTGTCATATTTTTTATTTCAATGTTATCATAAATAAGTTTTGAGATAGAAGAATTCAGGATGAAGTCAATATTCTTTGGTACTTCAATGATGCTGAGGTGCGAAGTATCGGCAGTGGCAGTGGTTTTATCTTCACTCATAAATTCATTCAAATCCATCAGTGATGATTTCATAGAAAAAGTGCCTTGTAAGAGAGAATCTTTAAAAACATACTGAAGAATATTTTCTATCATTCCGTTTGCCTGTATGTCGCTCTTGCCAATCTTACTGTCAAATCCCCGAAGTTCTACAAATTGCGGAGAAAAATTCAATGTCATAGATTTTATCATTATACTTTGAGGCAAATCTTTACTCTTATAGTTCATGTCCATCACAATAATTTGTCCTTCTGCATCAAAATCATTATATTTTTCTTTCTCAATGCTTGACATTCTTCCTTTCAATTTTACATCAGCAGTAATATTTCCGTTGAGTTCGCTTTCTTTCATCGGTATCACATCTTTTACCGTAGCAAGATTCAATCGTCCCATAATTGTTCCATTGATGTTTGGATCGCTTACAGGAGTTTCTATATGCATTACTATATCAATAGGATTGTCTGCCATTTCTATGTGAAATTTTTTGATATCAATGATGGTATGATCGGGATTACCGTCAGGATTTTTCACGCTCATATCAATTGCAATGTCATTAACAGCTTTCGGAAGTGAGGGATATTGAAACATAGCATCATCAATTTTAATATTTGCACCGAAGGCAGGCATTTTTTTATCATTATAAATTCCTTTTACGAAAGCATCTAATGTAAATTTACCTGATGTTTTCACCGAAGCAAAATCGTTTGTATAAACAGCAGGAATGAGCGAAAGAATATTTTTAAACTCTGTTTGATTTGCTTTGAACTTCATATCCATATCTATATCTTCCTTGGGCATAGCAAAGGAACCATTAATGCCGAGAGAAAGTTCATTAAGAGAAATTTTGTTTTGCGAAAAAGTGAATTTAAAGTTTGGCATATCGGCTTCTATATCAGATTTGATAATGACTTTCACTTTATTCATATAAGCGATGCCACCATATTTTACGATTAGTTGTTCAATGCTCATATCATTTTCCATAGTGAAATTATCTTGTGTGAAATCACCACTCATTGTATAATTAAAATTATTCAGTGCCGAATATATTCCGAGAGAAGCATCATCATAAACGATATGTGCATTTTTAATTTCTAATTTTTTTAAACTCATTTTGAACTTAGTTGGTTCTGAAGATGCGGTAGATGTTGTATCAGCAGATGGTTTGGTAATATCCCAGTTTGCTTTACCGTTTTGCAGTACAATAGCATGAATGCGTGGGTTATCTAACAGGATGCTGCGGATTTTGTACTGCTCACCTTTTATGACGCTCATTAAATTAACAGTGACAGAAAGTTTTTTTGCAGAGAAAAGTGTGTCGCCCTGAAAATCTCCAACATTTGCTACACTCACTTTTTCAATACTGAAAGTGAAAGCAGGAAAACTGCTGAACAATGTGAGATCAAACTCACCAAATTCCACTTTGGCGTTTAATTGTTTATTTACTTCTTCTTTTACGATAGAAATTATCTTGTCCTTAAAAATAAAAGGAGCAACAATGATTAACACAATTAACAGCAACAGCAAAATGCTGAGCCACTTAAATATTTTTTTAATGGTTTTCATAAAATAACAAATTGATTAATTGATTGTAAAGTTGCATTTTTTTTTCACATCTTTAAAATCTTTTTTATCCTTGCTCACATTTTTTATCATGCTCCATTTATTTATCATCTGTCATCTTACATTTTACTTTATACCTTTATATTTTTATATCTTTATCTTTTTATCACTATCTATCTATGAACAAAAAAAGCGAAGTGCTCAGTAAAAAAATTTCCGAAGCCAAATTAGGCGGAGGACAAACACGCATTGACTCACAACACAAAAAAGGAAAACTCACTGCGCGCGAACGATTACAATTATTATTGGATGATGGAAGTTTTCAGGAAATAGGAATGTTTGTTACTCATCGTTCAACAGAATTTGGATTAGAGCGTGAAAAATATCTTGGCGATGGAGTGGTAACGGGTTACGGAACTATCAACGGACGATTGGTTTATGTTTTTGCGCAGGACTTCACCGTGTTTGGCGGCTCGCTATCGGAAGCACATGCGGAAAAAATCTGTCGTGTAATGGATCTTGCAATGAAAAATGGTGCTCCGATAGTTGGACTGAATGATAGCGGTGGTGCGAGAATTCAGGAAGGCGTTGTTTCGCTTGGCGGTTATGCTAATATTTTTTATCGCAACACAATTGCATCCGGAGTCATTCCGCAGATTTCTGCTGTGATGGGTCCATGTGCAGGTGGTGCAGTGTATTCTCCCGCTATCACAGATTTTATTTTGATGGTGGAAAATACTTCTTATATGTTTGTTACAGGACCCAATGTTGTAAAAACTGTTACACACGAAATAGTTACCAGCGAAGAACTTGGAGGAGCGAAATCTCATTCATCCAAATCAGGTGTAGCACATTTTTCATGTGCTAATGAAATGGAATGTATCAACTATATTAAAAAACTTTTGAGTTATATCCCGCAAAATTGCGAAGACGAACTTCCTGTCCAATCTGAATTCATAAGTCCTAATTCCCAAATCCTAAATTCCATTATTCCGGAAAACCCAAATCAGCCATACGATATGAAAGAGGTGATAAATGGAATAGTGGATGCGGACATTAATTCTGTAGAAGCAAGTTCTTTTTTTGAAGTGCATAAAAATTTTGCGGAAAATATTGTAGTGGGTTTTGCGCGACTTGCAGGAAGAAGTATCGGTATTGTTGCAAATCAACCTACGCATCTTGCGGGAGTACTGGACATTCATTCTTCACAAAAAGCGGCGCGGTTTGTTCGCTTCTGCGACTGCTTCAATATTCCTCTTCTCGTTTTTGAAGATGTTCCCGGTTTTCTTCCCGGTACTGATCAGGAATGGAATGCCATTATTTCCAACGGAGCAAAACTTTTGTTTGCTTTCAGCGAAGCCACTGTTCCGAGAGTTACTGTAATTACTCGCAAAGCGTATGGTGGTGCTTACGATGTGATGAACTCCAAACACATTGGCGCAGATATGAATTATGCATGGACTACTGCTGAAATTGCCGTGATGGGTACAAAAGGAGCTGTAGAAATTATCTTTAAAGGAGAAAAGGACTTAAAGAAAAAAGAAGAAGAGTACATTGAACATTTTGCAAATCCTTACCGTGCTGCCGAAAGAGGATATATTGATGAAGTGATAAAACCGGAAATTACCCGCGAAAAACTAATCTCTGCTTTCAAGATGCTGGAGAATAAAGTCGATAAACTTCCGCAAAAAAAACATGAAAATATTCCGTTGTAGATAATTGGTAAAGCAGAAATTATTACTCATGTAAAAACACATTTTAATCGTATTGAACTTGATGAAATATTTGTTATTTATTTCGGCACCTGCCCCGAACAATTTTCGGTGGTTTCAGGATTTTGTTTTATGCAATTACTTGCGGATGTTGAGAACTTACAATTAAGCAAATAAAACTTTCTTCGCAGAGCTCAGTATATCCATTGCTTTTTTTCTTGTTGCTGCTTCAGCGTAAGTCCTCAGAATAGGTTCTGTACCTGATGCACGTATCATCAGCCATTCAGCATCATTAAAATAATATTTCCATCCATCCATATCATCCACTCGCTGAATTTTATATTTTCCGAAATTATTGTATTTGCCGAGTTTGCAATTCTTAATTATTTTGTTTTTTAGTTCTTCCGAAATATGAAGGTCGTTGCGTTCAAAGGCGAAAGGACCTGTGATTTCATATACTTCTTTTATTAGTTCCTCTATTGATTTTCCGGATTTAGCCATAAATTCCCAAATAATAAGTCCAATCCAGATGCCATCTCTTTCTGGAATATGTCCTTTGATTGCAATACCGCCAGATTCTTCTCCACCAATCAAAACATCTTCTTTTATCATGATGTTACAAATATGCTTGAACCCTATCTTCACCACTTGGAGCGGAAGTCCATAGTGAGTGCACATTTTTTTTATTTTTTCTGTGATAGAAAATGCTGTGCAGATTTTACCTTTCATCTTTTTATACTTGCAGAGATAGTGAATGAGCAGAAGAATGATGTGATGAGAGTCAATAAAATTTCCATCGCTGTCAAACAACCCCAATCTGTCGGCATCACCATCGGTGGCTAATGCACATGAGATTTGGTTTTTGAAGTTTTTGTTTTTTTTGTTACAAGATTTTATCAGTACAGAAAGTTCTTTTAGATTTTTTGCAATAGGTTCCGGAGCAATACCATTGAATGAAGGATTATTTTCACAATGAAGTAATGTGATATTTGGTAAAAGACGTTTTATTACATTTTGACCTGCACCATACATTGCATCATAAGCAAGATTAAGTTTTGACTTGCGGATTGTTTTTAGATGGAATTTTTTTTCTACATGATTGCAATACAAAGTTTCCAGATCAACGTACTGGATTATTTTTTGAGAAATTAAATCATGAATATTAATTGCTTCAGTATCTATTGAACATTTTTCGGGAATAAGTTGCTCAATCTCTTCCACTTTTTCAGGAAGAAGTGGTCCGCCATAAGATCCTTTTATCTTAAACCCATTATACGAAGGTGGATTATGACTTGCTGTGATGACGATGCCGAGAGATGCTTTATATTTTACAGTACCAAAGGAAATCATAGGAGTAGAAACAAATTTTTTAGCCAGAAAAACCTTTATTCCTTTATGAGCAAGAACTTTTGCAACAGTTTCGGCAAAAAGTTCTCCGCCAAAGCGACAATCGTGTCCAACAACTACCGAGAGAGGAGAATTGTTTTTCAACAACCATTCAGCTACCGCCTCTGAAACACGAGATACATTTTCAACGGTGAAATCTTTTGCAATGATGGCTCTCCATCCATCTGTTCCGAATTTTATGGTGTTCATGATATTTACAAAAAAATAATTTATAAAGACATAAGTTCAAAATAGATACTGAGCAAGCCGAAGTATAAAAGTGCAACACTTTTCACTTTTCGCTTTTCACTTTTTCACTTTTCACTTAAACTTTACTCCTTTTCACTTTTCACTTTTCACTTTTCACTTTTCACTTTTCACTTTTCACTTTTCACTTTTCACTTATCACTTTTCACTTTTCACTTATCACTTTTCACTTTTCACTTTTCACTTATCACTTATCACTTTTCACTTTTCACTTTCCACTTTTCACTTTTCACTGTTCACTGTTCACTTTTCACTGTTCACTTTTCACTTTTCACTTTTCACTTTCCACTTTTCATTTTTCACTATTCACTGTTCACTTTTTCACTAATAGAATACTTCATCATAAATTCTTCAGCAACATTCACCATTTCTGACGAACCGATGAAGAATGGAGTACGCTGATGAATGGCAGTAGGGATAATGTCAAGAATTCGTTTGGAGCCATCAATCGCTTTTCCTTTCGCCTGTTCAATAATAAATGAAAACGGATTGCATTCGTAAATGAGCCGAAGTTTTCCTTTGGGATTTTGAGATGTACTTGGATAAATAAAAATTCCTCCGTTGATGAGATTACGATGAATGTCTGCCACTGCTGAGCCAATGTATCGCGATGAATAAGGACGATTGGTCTTCTTATCTTCTTCCTGACAGTACTTGATATATTTTTTTACACCTTCAGGAAAATGAATATAATATCCTTCGTTGATAGAATATATTTTTCCATTTTGGGGAATACACATTTTGGGATGTGAAATACAAAACTCACCAATACTCGGGTCTAGTGTAAATCCGTTTACACCTTTACCTGTAGTGTAAACCATCATCGTGGATGAGCCGTAAATAACATATCCTGCGGCAACTTGCTTTGTTCCTTTTTGCAAAAAATCTTCTATAGTGCCGGGACCGGAAAGAGAAATTCTCCGATAGATTGAAAAAATTGTTCCCACTGAAACATTTACATCAATATTAGAAGACCCGTCAAGTGGATCTATCGCTACCACATATTTTGCATTTTGGGAAATTTCGTTGTCAATAGGAATAATGTTTTCGTTTTCTTCGGAAGCGATGGCACAACATTCACCGCCTGCCTGTAGTGCAGCAATAAATTGTTCGTTGGCAAACACATCTAACTTTTTCACCTGCTCGCCATGCACATTTGTGTCGCCTGTAATGCCGAGGATATCAGCTAGCCCGGCTTTGTTTACTTCGCGATGAACAATTTTTGCAGCAATACCAATATCTCCAAGTAAACGTGAAAGTTCGCCTTTTGCATATGGAAAATCACATTGCCTTTCAACAATGAATTGACCGAGTGTTTTTACTTTTCTCATATTTTAATATACAGAGTTAATAGAAAAATTGTTAATGGTTGTTGAAAATTGATTATTGACTATTAAGAATTGACTATTGATTATTGATTATTTAACCATTGTTATGGGCAGTTCCAAAAATACAAATAAACGTCATTGCTGTTAGAGATTGCTTCCCCTTCGCTCCTGCCCGCAGCAGGCGGGTCGCTTTGTGTCGCAATGACGATACTAATTTTTGGGACTGCCTAATGATAATGTTTTTTTCAAAAAGATAGCGAAAATACAGAGAAAAATCGTAATGAATTATAGATAGGACTTACGCAAAAAACTACAATGAGCCAGAGATTCACTGATT
>JAZDJJ010000185.1:0-18270 GCA_043804035.1 Bacteroidota bacterium | reverse complement strand
TAGAGGTTATATGCCAAATGAAAGTGAGCCACTTATTTTTTAGTTAAGAAATAATTTTTGTTTTGCATTTGTGATTTTAATATTTGTATTTGTTATTTGTTTCGGATTTGGTTCTTTGGATTTCGGATTTCGTATTTAGTTTCTTCTATAAATCCTTTTTGATTTTTATTCCGTTTATGTGTAATTAAAAATTTTATGTACGTTTGGCAAATGGAAGAACTGCTAAAATTAAAGGAACGCGTAGACATCGCTATCGAAATTGGCGAAAGCTATTACCGTGAATTCAAAAGTGCTTTTGAAGGACCCTCTAATAATAAAACTCCTCGTGACATAAAAGAAATATGTTACGACATTGCAAAAACTCTTGTCGCATTCGCAAACGCTGACGGTGGAGAATTATTTATTGGGATTGAAGACAATAACGCAATAACCGGACTGCCTCATTCGGAAGACAAAATTTCATCTATCTTAAATGCTCCCAACAACTATGTACTACAAGAAACACCTTTACCTCTCAAGCGAGCATCTATCATTGACTACGACAGTAAAAAGATTGTTTATTTTTCAGTTGAAAAAGGTTCAAAATATGTTCACCTTACTTCAAAAGGTGAGTGCTTTCAAAGAAAAGACAGAGAATCCGTTCCTACAGCATCTGAATTAATCCGATTTGCAAGAGAAGAAGAAGTTTCTAGAGAATACGACCGACAATTTGTTGACTTAGCAAACATAGGTAATTTGGATTTAGGATTAATGACTTCCGTTTCGCAAAAGATTTTCAAGTCAATGTCTCCTGAAAAATTTTTACAATATTTAGAACTTGCAGAATTTGATGGAAACAGATTGCGACTTCGCAGAGCATCATTACTTCTATTTTCAAAACTCCCCACAAAATGGCATCCAAGAAATCAAGTTAGAATATTACGAGTAAAAGGAACTGAAGAAAAAACCGGAGAAAATTTTAATGTCCAAGAAGTTGGGGAAACAAATGGAAATATTTTTCAACTGATTGAGCAAAGTTGGGAAATATTAAAACCTCATTTGACAGAGACCAGATTTTCAAAAGACGCAATGTTTAAAACTCAAATTATTTATCCTGAATTAGCTTGCAAGGAGGCACTAATCAATGCAATTACTCACAGAGATTATAGCTTGGAAGGTAGAGGAATTGAAGTAAAAATATTTGATGACAGATTAGAAATTCTAAGCCCTGGAAAACTTTTATCTTCTCTTACCATCAAAGACCTTGAAGAATTAAAAGGAGTTCATCAATCAAGAAATACTTACATAGCAAGGGTTTTAAGGGAGTTTGGTTATATAAGAGAACTGGGTGAAGGGATAAAGAGAATTTTTGAATTAATGCAAAGCAACGATTTGGTTAAACCGAAAATAGAATCTCCTAATAAATCATTCATAATAACCTTTTACTACAAATTTGTACGGTAAGGAAGAAAAAATATGGCTGGACAATTTTGAGCAATTTTATTTTTCACGAGAGCAAAAAACAGTTGTACGATTAGGCGTTAATGGACGATTAATTTCTGCAAAAGAAACATTTGAACAAGTTGGGATTGTGAGTGAAGATTATTACCGACAGTTAATTGAATCACTTCGCAAACTTGGAATTTTACAAAACAAATTGACAAGGGCACAAGTTGCGAGCCAAAGTAAAATTCAGAGAGTTTCAAAAAAAGATGTACCAAGGTACCAAATAGTTATTTCAACAAAAAAGTTACCATTTCTCCGACAACGACGGAAAAGGATACATCTGACTATGCAAAAATTTATATTACCCTAAATTCGCCTATACAAAATTTTGTATTTTTCATTTTATAATTATGTGTGGTATAGCAGGAATTTTTTCATCTTCTCCGTCTGAAATTTCGTTTAATAGAATCAAGCGGATGACGGATACGCTTATTCATCGTGGTCCTGACGGTGAGGGATTTTATTTTTCTGAAAGTAAAAATTTAGCATTTGGGCACAGACGACTTGCTATCATTGACTTATCGGATGCAGCACGACAGCCAATGAAATATCTCTCGCGATACATCATCACATACAATGGCGAGATATACAATTATGTTGAACTGAAAGAAATGCTCAACCAGTATGGCTATCGGTTTTATACCACTTCCGACACAGAAGTCATTCTTGCTATGTATGATTTCAAAAAAGAAAAATGTCTTGATTTTTTTGACGGCATGTTTGCATTTTCTATTTATGATAAACAGGAAGAATCTCTTTTCTGTGCGCGTGATCGTTTCGGAGAGAAACCATTTTATTATCACTACGAAAAAAGTAAAAGTTTTGTTTTTGCTTCTGAAATGAAAGCACTCTTTGCAGGAGGTATTAAACAAAAAGTTAATAATAAAATGTTGTTCAATTTCCTCGCATATAACTATGTGGATAATCCATTCACTATGCAAGAAACTTTTTTTGACAATGTACAAAAATTACCTGCCGCCAATTATTTGACCGTAAATAAAAATTTGGAATTAAAACTTGTAAAGTACTGGAATATTGATATTAAGAATCAAAACCATGACATTACATTTGAACAAGCGACAAAGGAAGTGCAGAAACTTTTTTATGAATCTGTTTCAAGACGTTTGCGTTCGGATGTGCCAGTGGGTTCATGTCTCAGTGGCGGGTTAGACAGTTCGGCAGTGGTAACCGTTATTCATAATGTACAAAAAAATAAACTGATAAAACAAAAAACGTTTTCTGCACGTTTTCAGGATTTTGATAAAGATGAAGGTAAATACATGGAAATGATATCTGTGAAAACAAATGCTGAGGCGTATTTCACTTTTCCCGATGAAAATATTTTACTGCAAGAGATAGAAAAAATTTACTATCATCAGGAAGAACCGTTTCTTTCTGCCAGCATCATTGCACAATATGCAGTGATGAAACTTGCAGGAGAAAATGGTGTGAAAGTTTTGTTAGACGGACAGGGAGCAGATGAAATTTTTGGAGGATATAATTATTTGGTTCGTGCTTATTTTCAAGAATTATATTCCAAAGACAGAAAAAAATACAAATCCGAATGGAAAAAATATTTACAAGTTCAAAAACCGGTATTTGATAAAAACACAAAATTCTATCTACAGGCGTTGTTACCATCTCTCTACAAAAAAATGGAGTTGGTAAAAAAAATTATCAAGCCAAAAAATTATGCTGATTTTGAAAATGATTTTTATTCTTCTTATTTTTCCGAATCATTTCAACATAGCATTCGTTCAAAACCGGATTTAAATTATATGCTCTATGAAAGCACAACAAATGAAGCGATGCAGCAAATACTACGATATGCCGACAGAAATTCCATGGCTCACTCTGTTGAAGTGCGGCTGCCTTTTCTTTCTCATCGTCTCGTTGAGTTTCTTTTCACTCTTCCGCCTTCCATGAAAATGGCAGAAGGATGGACCAAATATCTTCTCAGAAAATCTTTTGAACATCTTTTACCTGCTGAAATCACATGGCGAAAAGATAAAATCGGCTTTGAAGCCCCGCAACAAAAATGGATGAATAATAAAAAAGTGAAAGAAACAATTATGGAAGCAAAAAAATTTCTTGTAAAAGAAAAATTTCTAAACAAAACTTCGCTAAAAAGAAATGACGCAATAAAGGACTGGAATTATTGGATGGCGGCAAAATTATTTCAGTAATGAACAACCCTGTGACAAACCATAGGGAATTATCAAGTTAAAACAACATCCAATTGTACTGAAAGAATGAGATTCATCAATTTTAACTTTTCTGCTTTCCAAATTTTTTATTATTGATTATCCACTGTGTTGTTTGAAGCATGGAGTAAGCATAAGTTTTCATGCTTTCAGTTTTTGTTTTGTACTGTTCAATATAATTATCCGTTTTCATATTCTCGTAGCGGTACAAAGTTTCAATCCCATTATTTTGGTGGATGAAATAAAATTCTTTGTCAAGGCAACCGATTTTATCATCAGCAGTAAAATAAATATATGGATGTTTTTCTTTCAGCAGGTCAATCCCCATCGTATTGTTTACATAAGAAAAATTCATCAGGTCCATCACTGTTGGAAAAATATCCATTTGACTACCGAGACAATCATATATTGCTGGCTGCAAATTCATCCCGGGCGAATAAATAATGAGCGGGGTGTGATGAAAAGTAATCGGCATTTCATAAACCCATTTTGGTGTCATTCCATGGTCGGCAACAAAAACAAAAATGGTATTATTGTACCAACTTTGTTCCGAAGCAAGTTTCATGAATTTTCCAATTGACCAATCAGCATACTCTACAATTTTGAATTTATCTTCTGATGATTTGAAATTTATTTTTGCCCATTCAGGAAAAATGAACGGCTCGTGATTGCTGCTCGTCATGAAGCCACAAAAGAAATTTTTTCCTTCCGAAACAACTTCATTCATTTTAGGAATAGAATATTCAAACAAGTAATCATCAGGAACACCAAGTGTGCTCAGAATTTTTTCTGATGGATAATTATCGTGCGTGTATACTTTGTCAAAACAATTTGCAGTCAAAAATCCCTGAACATTATCAAACTGCCCGTCATGTGAGATGAAAAATAAATTCCTGTATCCTTGTTCTTTCAGCACTTGCGGCATGGAATAATATTTCTCTGAAGGAATATTTGCCATAGAATGCTTTTTCAAAAGAGTCGGGTAAGAAAAAAGTGTTGAATATATTCCACTGAATGTGTGTGTTCCCTGCGTGAAGATATTTTCAAACCAAAGAGAAATATTTTTCAAACTATCAAGAACAGGTGTAATGTTTTTTGGACCATCGTATTTTCCCATATAAAATCCCGACATCCTTTCCATGATAACAAGCACCAAGTTCATTTTTTTTGGTTCGCCTTGAGCAATTATTTTTCTGGCTATGGGAGAATCAAATTCACTGTGAGAATTAAGATTTTTTTTTGGCATAGGTAATTGCTTCTTCATCGTTCATCAAATTCAATTGCTGATTTTCTGCTTTGCTATCTTCAATGACACTAGTAATAAAAGTAAAGGCACCATTCAGGCCGAGTTGATTAAGAAAATTATTGTTACAGAAATATGCTGTACCTGTGCGAATCGGAGATTTTTCTGAAATCCTTCCCCTGATTCCAAGAAAAAGCAATCCGGCGAATACAAAAAAAATAATTCCATTTTTCCAAGAGAAATTGTTTGTTTGATGAAAATATTTTGTCATGATTTTACTTTTCGTTTTGTTCATTCTTCTGACGAACAAAAAGATAATTAGAAAAAATAAAATAAAATAAATCCAATAAGTAAATTCTCCGAAAATCATTTTTAACATAAATACCGGACTATCTATCCATAATAGCGATGCTGTGGTAATTCTTGAAGAAAAATAATTGTAGTATGGAATATCGGCACAGCAAATAAAAAATGCGATGCAATAAAAAACAAGAATAAAATAATATGACAAAGCGAAAAATATTTTTCTGATTTGATGAAATAAAAATCCAATGAATAACAATAAAAATGGTAATGAAAGAATATAGCACGAGACGCAGGTATCAAACCTGAATCCGAAAACAAAGGAGGTGAAAAGAAAACCGTAGTCCTCTTTTGGTAATGTATCTGCTTTTGTGCATAATAAAATAAAACGCAGTAGAGTAAAAAACAAAATTCCATTAAGATAAACCGAAAATAAAAATCTGATATGTGCAGAAATATTTATCTTGTTGAAGATAATTGATTTGTACATAAAATTCTTTATTTTGAGGAGCAGATTAGAGATTTAAGTTTAATGATCAATAATCGCTCACTCTCTTATTTGTCGCAAATAAAGTTGTACAGTATTTTCCAAACCGTAATATATCGCGTCTGAAATCAAAGCATGTCCGATAGAAACTTCAAGTAAGTTTGGAATGTTTTTATAAAAAAAATTCAGGTTATCAAGATTTAAGTCATGCCCGGCATTTATCCCGAGTCCGAGTTCGCCGGCAAGATTAGCAGATTCAACAAATGGACGAATGGCTTCTTTTTTATTCGTGTAAAAACTTTTTGCGTAGGATTCAGTGTACAATTCAATTCTATCTGTTCCAACTTTTTTAGCATTTTCTATATGCTTGAAATTTGTTTCAATAAAAATTGATGTTCGTATTTTTACTTTTTTTAATTCATAAATTATTTCTTTCAGGAAACTTTCGTTTTTGATCGTATCCCATCCTGCGTTGGAAGTGATTGCATCGGGAGGATCAGGGACAAGTGTTGCTTGGGTTGGGTTTACTTTCAAAACCAAATCTATCCATTCTTTTGATGGGTATCCTTCAATGTTGAACTCGGTTGTAATTAGCGGACGAAGATTCAAAACATCCTCATAGCGAATATGCCTTTCGTCAGGACGGGGATGAACAGTAATTCCCTGCGCACCGAAATGTTGAATGTCAACAGCAGATTTCAAGACATCAGGCAGATTTCCTCCACGCGCGTTGCGAAGCGTAGCAATTTTATTTATGTTGACGCTGAGTTTTATCATAAAAATAAAAAAGTAAATTTGTAATAGTTAAAAAATAATATAAAGATATTATTTTAGTTGCCTTTTAATTTTTAAACTACAAAACCAATGCTTGCGTATGAATTGATAACCGATGAAGTGCCATCACTCAAGCCATCCGATACGTGCAAAAAAGTTCTTAATTGGATGGAAGATTTACGCATTTCGCATCTCCCTATTATCAGCAAACGTAAATTTTTGGGGATGATTTCTTACAATGATATTTTAGATCTCAACAATCCGGATAAAACATTAGATACTATTAGTATTCCACTGGTAAAAGCTTCTGTGAAGGAGCACAATCATATTTATGATGTACTAAAAATGATATCTCTGTTTGATGTGAGTGCTGTAGCTGTGCTTGATGAGGAGGATAATTATATTGGTGTGATTACAGCTGATTTTGTTATTCGGCAAGTGGCTGGAATGCCGTTTGTACACGAGCCGGGCGGTATTATCGTACTTGAATTAAATGTCAGGGATTATTCGCTTTCTCAGATTGCACAAATTGTTGAAGGCAATGATGCCAGAATTTTGAATATGTATATCAATTTACATCCTGATTCTACCAAGATAGAAGTAACTTTGAAAATCAACAAGGAAGATTTGTCTCCTATAATCCAAACATTTAACCGTTATGATTATACAGTGAAAGCAACTTTTCATCTGAATCAATTTGGTGAAGATACACGAAAACGTTTTGATGAGTTCATGCACTTCCTGAATATTTGATAACCATGCAATGTTCCTCCGCTTGCACACAACTTATCTGATGACAGTCAGATTTTTTTTCTTTCTGACTCTGCTGCCACTCATGCTTCATTCTCAAAATTCTGTTCTCCCGTTTACTTTCGTGAATGAAATAAATATTATTGGCAATAAGATTACCAAACGACACATTATCTTGCGCGAACTATCGTTTCATTCGGGCGACACCATTGAGAAAATAAAACTTTCTGAATTGCTCATCGCGGCAAAACAAAATCTGCTCAACACTTCGCTCTTCAACTTTGTAACGATTGATACCCTGCCTGCCGGATTTCAGAAAGTGAATGTGCTGATAAATGTAGAGGAACGATGGTATACCTGGCCTATTCCGATTTTTGAAGTGCAGGAACGGAATTTTAATACATGGTGGGAAACAAAAAACTTTCAGCGCGCCAACTACGGATTTTATCTCAACCGTGATAATTTCAGAGGCAGAAAAGAAGGATTAAGTTTTTACACGCAGTTTGGATACACTCAAAAATATGGGCTTTCATACGCAATTCCTTATCTCACATCTACGCAAACCAGCGGAATGGGATTTTCTTTTTCCTATTCGAAAAATAGGGAAGTTGCTTATATGACAAAAAATAATTTGCTCATTTATTTCAAGAATCCTAATGAATATGTGAGAGAAGAATTTATCGGAAAATCAAACTACATTTATCGAAATGGAATTCACAACAGGCACTACATAGAAGGAAAATTTACGCAGGTAATAATCAACGATACACTAAGAAATTATACGGTAGATTATTTTGTAAACAGTAAAACTGAAATGAAATATTTTACATTAAGTTATTCTTACAAAAGTGATTACCGCGATTCAAAAGCATATCCTTTGCAGAGATATTTTTGGGAATTTGAGACAACAAAACTTGGCTTGGGAATTTTAAAAAATGAAAAATTAGATATTACAAATTTCTATTTTATAATCAGAGATTATGAAAAACTTTCTGATCGTTTTTATTTGTCAGGTGGAATGAAAATCAAATTTTCGCTAAATAAAAATCAGCCGTACTATGTTCAAAAAGGATTAGGATGGAACGATTATGTGCGCGGATATGAGTATTATGTGATTGATGGACAAAGTTATGGCACTACAAAACTTGGATTGAAATATGAAATTATTAAACCACATATTCAGCAGATACCTTGCTTTTCTATAAAAAAATTTAACAAGTTTCATTATGCTTTGTATGGAGGAATTTTTGCCGATGCGGGCTATGTGGATGACAATATGTATTCACTTTACAATCCGCTTGCCAACACATTTATTTATGGAGCCGGAGTGGGTATTGATTATGTTACTTATTATGATATTGTAGTGAGAATGGAATATTCCATCAATAAAAAAATGGAGCATGGATTTTTTATTCACTTAAATGCAGGAATTTAAAAATGATTGTTTTGTTTTTAAAAGAATACAATAATTTATTTTTTTTTCGTTTCCTTTATTCACAAGTGGTAAATGAAGTTATGTATACTAATATTTTTTACTTTTACAACAAATATGAAAACTTCTAATTATCTATTTTCAATTTTTCTTTCAGGTGGTTTATTGCTTCCGATAATTTTCGTAACTATTTCTGTTGCTCAAACTCCCAAATACAGCAATGAGTTTTTATCTATTGGAGTAGGTGCTCGTTCTTTTGGTATGGCAAATGCTTGTGTGGCTTCAGTGAAAGATGTTACTTCTGGCTATTGGAATCCCGCAGGACTGTCGGGTATAAAAAGCGATATGCAATTTACTTTGATGCACTCAGAATATTTTGCAGGTATCTCCAAATACGATTATGTAGCCATAACACGTAGAATAGATAGCAGTAGCGTTTTTGGATTGAACCTTATTCGCTTTGGAGTGGATAATATTCCTAATACTACCGAACTAATTGATGCTGATGGCAATGTGGATTATAATAAGATTACACAATTTTCTGCCGCTGATTATGGTTTTTTGTTGTCATATTCGCACACTCCGAAAATTAAAGGACTGCAACTTGGAGGAAATGTAAAAATTATTCGCAGGATAGTGGGCGATTTTGCCGGAGCATGGGGTTTTGGATTGGATGCCGGAGTACAATACGAATACGAAGGATGGAAATTTGGCGCTATGACACGCGATATCACTTCAACTTTTAATGCATGGAATTTTAATTTGCCGGATGAAATGAAAAATGTTTTTGATATGACAGGAAATGAAATACCGATTAATTCCGTAGAGATTACATTGCCACGACTGATTCTTGGTTGTGCAGAAAAAATAAATATTGATGAGAATTTTTCTTTGCTGACAGAATTAAATCTTGACATGACTTTTGATGGCAAACGCAATGTGCTCTTCAAAAGTAATACTGTAAGTGCCGACCCGCATTTTGGATTAGAGTTCGGATATAAAGGTATTGCATTTTTAAGGGGAGGAATCATGAACATTCAGAAAGAAAGAAACATCACCGGAAAAAGTATTACCACAATACAGCCAAATCTTGGCATTGGTGTAAAAATTAAACAGTTCTGCATTGATTATTCTACCACCGATTTAGGGGACCGTTCAGGAGCATTGTATTCGCATATATTTTCTATAAAAATTGATATAAATAAAAAACCACTCAGTTTGCAATATCAGCAATATAACGAACAGAAATAGATTTCCGAATTTGTAAACTTTCTTTTATGTCCCGAAATTACAAGTCCTGAATTGATTTTCAGGATTATTCTACTCTGCTCAATAACCCTGCTCATCTCGTAGCAATACGGGATACCGAACAAAAACAATTAAATATTGAATAATAAATAGTCAATAATAAATAGAAATAAAATTATCTTGGGTATAGTATAAATTCATGCTCAACAAAATCACTGAATCAGATTCCCGCTACGACCATTTAGAAAAAATGGATGTACGAAAACTTCTTGTCAGCATCAATCAGGAAGATAAAACTATTTCGTATGCTGTAGAAAAAATTATTCCACAAATTGAAAAGTTGGTGAAAGTGATTGTACAAAAGATAAGAAAAGGAGGACGACTTTTTTATATCGGAGCAGGAACAAGCGGACGGTTAGGAATCGTGGATGCATCGGAATGTCCGCCCACTTATGGAGTTCCGCATGGATTAGTGATAGGGTTGATTGCCGGCGGAGACAAAGCTATTCGTAAAGCCATTGAGTTTGCCGAAGACGATACGCAGCAAGGATGGAAAGACATAAAGAAAGAAAAAATAAATTCAAAAGATGTTGTGATTGGAATTACTGCATCAGGAACAACTCCTTATGTTGTGGGAGCGATAAAAAAATGCAATCAAAATAATATCATTACCGGATGTATCACTTGTAATCCTAAAAGTCCGATTGCTCTTGTTGCAAAATATCCGATAATTGTTATAGTGGGAGCGGAGTTTGTTACAGGTAGCACGCGGATGAAATCCGGCACTGCACAAAAACTTATACTTAATATGATTTCGTCTGCTGTGATGATAAAACTCGGAAAAGTGAAAGGCAATAAGATGGTGGATATGCAATTAACAAATAACAAATTGATTGAGCGTGGTACAAAAATTATTAGCAGAGAGCTAAAACTTCCATATCATAAAGCCAAAAAACTTTTACTGAAATATGGAGGTGTGAGAAAAGCAATTACTTCTACAAAAAGTTAGAATGCTTTTTCTTTCTCTTGATTCAAAACTTTTCTTCCCGGATAAACTTTCAGTGCTTCCTCCAAACACTTCATCGCATTTCTTAAATCATCAATCTTTAGCACGTATGCAATGCGCACTTCATTTTTTCCGGCACCCGGAGTAAAATAAAATCCACTGGCAGGAGAAAGCATTACAGTTTGCTTTTGATATTCAAATTTTTCTAATAGCCACTGGCAAAATATATCGGAATCATCAATTGGTAAACGGGCAATGCAATAAAATGCTCCTTGCGGTTTAGGACAAAACACATTCTCAATTTTATTCATCGCATCCACCACAAAATCTCTGCGGGCTATGTATTCTTTCTTCACAGCATCAAAATAAGATGGTGGTGTGTCAACAGCCGCTTCAGCAGCAACTTGCCCAAATGTTGGCGGACAAAGTCGTGCTTGTGCAAACTTAAGTGATGCATCAATTACTTCTTTGTTTTTGGAAATGATAGCACCAATGCGAGCACCACAAACACTGTAACGTTTGGAAATAGAATCCAGTAGTACAACATTTTTTTTTATCCCTTTCAGATTCATCACAGAAAAATGATTCTCCCCATCATAACAAAACTCCCTATACACTTCATCAGAGAAAAAAAATAAATCATATTTCAAAACCAAATCACGCAATGCTTCAAGTTCTGTTTCAGAATACAAATATCCTGTGGGATTATTCGGATTACATATCATAATGGCTTTTGTTTTCGGAGTAATCAGTTTTTCAAACTTGGTGATGGACGGAAGGGCAAAACCGGTTTCTATATAAGAACGAATGGGTTTCATCACAACTCCTGCCTGTACAGAAAATCCATTGTAGTTAGCATAAAACGGTTCGGGAATAATAATCTCATCTCCTTCGTTCAGGCAAGCCATCATAGCAATCCCAATTGCTTCAGAGCCACCGGTTGTTATTAGTATATCCGTATAATCAATATCAATGTTATGATTCTTATAGTATGTAACAAGTTTTTTTCTATAACTTTCCATTCCCGCACTATGAGAATACTCCACCACTTTCGGAGAAAAATTATGAATTGCATTGAGCACTACTTCCGGCGTTTCAATATCCGGCTGTCCAATATTTAAGTGATAAATTTTTCGCCCCTCTTTTTTTGCCTGCTCGGCATAAGGAACAAGTTTGCGTATTGGGGAAAGAGGCATCATATTTGCTTTGCGTGAAATCTTTGGCATAAAAATAAAAGTTAAAATTAATTTTGCAAATGTACAAGAAAAAGTTGCATTAGTTACTTGAATTTAGGAATTGATAATAATATTCTTTCTGATAAAGACGATGTCGCTGTTGTCCATATAGAAGTTTTTACGGTGTAAAAAAAAATACTCCTTTGGTGTAAGAGACCATCCTTTTGATATGAAAGGATATCTGTTTTGTCTGAACCCATATTGCATTGGGTTTCAATGCTATATCGTATTAGTCCGAACTTGATACTTCAATGTGAAAGATTCTGTCTCTGCTAACAGAGAGCAAGATGTATGTATGGCATTTATTTTATGCATTGTAGACATTGTATTTTATATAGAACTTACGCACTTTATTTATTTCTCGCAGATTCTCGCAGATTTGTTTTTCACTCGTATTGAGATTGGTAATTGAGATTCCTGAAACAAGCGTCCTGTCCAACAGTCCAGGGTTCAGGACAGGTACCGAAATGTCGGATTTAATTATTCGGACTTATAACTTTTACCAGAAAAAAACATGAATTTGAAAGATAAAATAATAATTCGTTATTCATTATTCAATTTTTCCTGCAAATAAGTTACATTTTTTTGAGGTCTCATTTGTGGGAAGAACAATACATCTTGTATAGAATACGCATTAGTCATTATCATTGTAAGCCGATCAATGCCGATACCGAGTCCTGCTGTTGGAGGCATGCCGTATTCTAATGCGCGTAAAAAATCTTCATCCAGCAACATAGATTCTTCATCACCTCGTTTGCCGAGTTCCAATTGCTCTTCAAAACGTTTGCGCTGGTCAATCGGGTCGTTGAGTTCAGAAAAAGCGTTGCAGATTTCTTTTCCGTTGCATATAACTTCAAACCGTTCCACTAATCCTTTTTTGCTTCTATGTTTTTTTGCAAGCGGCGACATTTCTATAGGATAATCTGTAATAAAAGTTGGTTGTATTAAATTTGATTCACATTTCTCTCCGAAAATTTTATCAATAATTTTTCCTCTCCCCATTTTACTATCTATATGAATTCCCATACTGCCGGCAATATCGTTCAATTCTTTTTCATTCTTGTCAGAAATATCTACTCCTGTAAAATGTTTAATGGCTTCGTATATAGTATAACGTTTCCATGGTCGTTGAAAATTTATTGTATACTCATTCTTGTCTGCCGAAGATTTATTGAAAGCAGAAACTTTTATTTCTGATGTTCCATGAATATTTATCGCTATACATTCCACCATTTCTTCCATAAGATTCATCATCCAATTATAATCCTTGTAGGCAACATATAATTCCATTTGCGTAAATTCAGGATTGTGAAATCTATCAATGCCTTCGTTGCGAAAATCTTTTGCAAATTCATACACGCCATCATATCCGCCAACAATGAGCCGTTTCAAATAAAGTTCATTTGCTATGCGAAGAAAAAGAGGAATGTCTAATGCATTGTGATGCGTTTTGAACGGACGGGCAGCAGCGCCACCATATAATGGCTGTAAAACCGGTGTCTCAACTTCTATATATCCTTTCTCATTAAGAAAACCACGAATGGAATTTATTAACTGCGAACGCTTGATGAAAACTTCTTTCACTTGTTGATTAACAATTAAATCAACATATCGTTGGCGGTAACGAAATTCGGGATCAGTAACTTCATCGTGAGCAACACCTTCTGCATCGGTCTTAACAATCGGAAGCGGACGCAATGACTTACAGAGAAGTTTTAGCGATGTAACATGAATAGAAATTTCTCCTGTCTTTGTTGTGAATACAAAACCGGTTACGCCAATAATATCACTGATGTCTAAAAGTTTTTTAAAAACCGAATCGTAAAGTGTTTTGTCTTCTCCCTGACAAATATCATCGCGCTTAATATAAAGTTGAATTTTTCCAGTAGAATCCTGTATGTTTACAAAAGCGGCTTTGCCCATATCACGTATGCTCCTGATGCGCCCAGCTATGCTAACGTTTTTGTAATCGATTTTATTACGATCATAATTTTGAAGAATATCTTTTGCAGAAACATTTACTTCAAAAGATTCAGCAGGAAAAGGATCTACTCCGAGTTTGATGAGTTCATTTAATTTTTCTCTGCGTAAAATTTCTTGTTCGGATAAAAACATAAAACATGATTTTTTTTGAAACACATCTCATTTATTAAAATCAGATGTTGGTAATTAAATATCGTTTTACTATACTTTGCGCAAAAATAATAAATCGTGTGAAATGTATAAAGTGAAAAGTGGAAAAGAGAAGCGTCATTAAAGGACTTTACAAAAGGCAATAAAATTATTGTCATTTTTATTTTTATATTTTAGTTGTACGAAGTGATTGTTTTTTTATATCTTTAAATTTTAATTTTAATTTTTAAAAAATATGTTAGAGAAAGTTGACTTATCAAAAAAGGTGGATAAATCCGAATATAAAAAAATCAGTAGCGAATCTGATTTAATAATTGGTGCGTTACAACGCGAAGCAAAAGATTTAAAAATTCCCGTCAGTATTATTTTTGAAGGATGGGATGGTGCAGGCAAAGGCACTATGATAAACAGTTTGATTTTACCGCTTGACCCGCGCGGATTTAAAGTTTATCTTACTCATACTGCACAAAGTGCTGATGAAATTATGCGTCCGTTTCTTTGGCGCTACTGGAACAAAACGCCGGCAAAAGGAAAAATTTCCATTTTTGACAGGAGTTGGTACAGACGTGTTTTAGAAGACAGAGTTGATAAACAAATTGCACCAAAAAAATGGAATGAAGCATACAATGAAATAAATCATTTTGAAAGACAACTTGTGGATGATGGAAATGTTATTATAAAATTTTTTCTTCACATCAGTAAAAAAGAACAGTGCAAACGATTGGAGGAAATGGAAAAAGATAAAGCAATGTCGTGGAGGATTACAGAAAAGGACTGGAAACATTACAAACAATATGACAAATATTTTTCTGCATATCAGGAAATGATTGAAAAAACAGATACCGACTATGCACCTTGGACAATTGTAGAATCTCACGACAGAAGATTTGCTGAGATAAAAATTTCAAAAACAATTATTGAAGTACTTCAACAAAAAATTGATGAAGTAAAAAATACTCATAAGAACAACGAAAAGAAAAAAACATCTGCCATTAAATTAAAATCGTTAAACACTTCTATTTTAGATAAAGTGGATTTGACAAAAAATATAACGAAAGAAGAATACCAATTAAAAATAGGGAACCTACAGGAAAAAGTAAGAGAGATTGAATATAGAATGTATAAGAAACGTGTCCCTCTGATAATAGTGTATGAGGGATGGGATGGTGCTGGAAAGGGCGGAAATATTAAACGACTTACTCAGCAAATGGACCCACGCGGATATGAAGTTCATCTTGTGGCTGCACCTAACGATATTGAAAAAGCGCATCATTATTTGTGGAGATTTTGGGTAAATATTCCAAAAGCGGGACATATCGCAATTTTTGATCGTTCGTGGTACGGCAGAGTATTGGTGGAGAGAGTAGAGAATTTTTGTAAAGAGAGTGAATGGAAAAGAGCATACAAAGAAATTAATGAGTTTGAAGAGCAAATAGTAAATTTTGGTGCTGTCCTGATAAAATTCTGGATACATATTGATAAAGAGGAACAGATAAAACGATTTAAAGAACGTCAGGAATTATCGCACAAACAATGGAAAATTACTGAAGATGATTGGCGCAATCGCGAGAAATGGGATAGTTACAAAGAAGCAGTTGACGAAATGCTTTTTCGCACAAGCACTACTTATGCTCCGTGGACAATTGTTGAAGCCAACTCAAAATATTACGCACGCATTAAAGTAATGAAAACAGTAATAAATACTATGGAGAAAAAATTATAATGGCTCGAAATATTTTATAATTCAATATATGAATCTGTGGCAAACATTCAAAAACTTTTATGTCATGAAAATAATTAGCAATTTCTATTTTTGTATTGCTATGTTTCTTGCTTTATGTTTTGTAACAATAAGCATGTCTGATATATATGCGCAGGATGTTAAACAGGCAAACGCTGATGATGGAGAAGCAGTAGTGGTACCGAAAGCGGTTATGGAAATGCTGATGAAGCAAAGACAAGAATTGATTGATAGAGGAATGAAAGTATCCATGTCTCAATTGAAAAATGCTGATGAACCACCAGTTCCATTTGCTGCCTGTAGCGATATGGGTGGAGAAAACGGATGGAATGCATGGCAGGCAAGAATCGGAATAAATCATCAACTTACTGCGGGCTCTCCTATATTTGATAGTCCACCACCACCTGCTCCTTTTGTACCAAGATTTAATCTTGCGAGTGGCAATGGCATTGTTCCTTGTACGCCTGGTGCAACCGGTCCTTCTGTTCCTGTTGTGGCACCAGGATTTGGAAATACATCAATTCAAATTGGAGAACCACGAGTGAATGGTATTGTAGGGGGATGTAGTAATCCTCCTTATCCTCCTCCTCCTGCTGGCACCACTGGTAATGGTTGTGTAGAACAATTAATATATCCCCTTAATGTTACAGCACAGGATACAAATTTTATATATACGTATGCTTTGGTGATAGAAGATCCGGGTCATCCGATAACAGAGCAGCCATACGTGTCTTTGTGTATTTACGATAAAGACGGTAAATCTATTGGCGACTGCGGATGTTTTAAATATACAGCCGGAAATCTTCCGGGATTTTATGTTTCCAACTGTAATATAAATAGTATTTCGTACTATAAACCATGGACATTGGTTGGAGTAAATCTTTCTAAATATATTAACCAAACTTTAACAATCGTTATTACAAATGTGGATTGTGCAAAGGGTGGACACTTTGCATATTCTTACTGGGACTTTTCCTGCAGAACACTTTCGGGCGATATTACAAATGTTTGTCCGGGACAACAGACATCCTTATGCGGACCTGAAGACCCTCAGATATCTTATACATATCAATGGTATCAGAATGGAAAACCCTATACAGGTCCAGGCGGCAATGTAAAATGTATTACTCCGATAGTGCAGCCGGGCGATACTTTTTCTATTGCGGTTATGCAACCATCAAAGTGTAACTTCTATGCTAAGTATGTTCCACAAGTTGTAACCATTACTCCCAATTTTACTTCTACCGGTGTTTGTGGAATAAAAAAATTTACTGACTTGAGTACAACTCTAAACGGATTGCCAATAAAAGGATGGAACTGGAGTTTTCCCGGAGGAAATCCTTCTACTGCAAATACTTCCACAGTTGCGGTAACTTATCCAATAGGAACTTATACAGCAACAC
This sequence comes from Bacteroidota bacterium, assembly GCA_043804035.1. GTDB lineage: Bacteria > Bacteroidota > Bacteroidia > Palsa-948 > Palsa-948 > JAZDJJ01. Next base: position 826 of record JAZDJJ010000185.1, on the reverse strand, counting down.
TCATTGTTACTTCTCAGGGCGGATGTATGGATACGATAGCATTACCTCTTACTGTTAGTTTACCCGTTGCATCTTTTTCCAGTAATATAGTTTGTGAAGGTGATGCCACTAAATTTACAGATAACTCTGTGCCCGTTACTAATGATCCGATAACTGGATGGAGCTGGAATTTTCAAAATGGTAATCCTGCAACTTCCACATTGCAAAATCCTTCTGTTACTTTCTCTGCCGCCGGAAGCCATACAGCCACGCTTATTATTACAAGCCAGAATAGTTGCACAGATACAGTAATACATACAGTAACAGTAAATCCTCTTCCTGTGGCTAATTTCAGCAGCACCACAGTTTGCTTTAACAATGTAACATCATTTACAAATCTCTCAACAGGAGGAGCAACACAATGGCATTGGAACTTTGGCGATGGCGATACTTCTGTGCAACAAACTCCTTTACCACATACTTACGATGCTCCCGGAACTTATACAGTTTCTTTAATTGCTACCAATAGTTTTGGATGCAGAGACACTATATTGTTTCCCACAGTAGTTAATCCTTTGCCGTTAGCAAATTTCAGTTCTCCCGTTGTATGCTTTCATGATACTACTTGTTTCACCGACCTGTCAAATATTTCTTTAGGAAGCATCACTGCATGGAATTGGAATTTCGGAGATACCGCTTCCGGTCAGGCAAATATTTCCAACATACAGAATCCTTGTCATATCTTCTTCGCAAGTTCCAAAACGTTTAACGTAATTCTCACAGTTACTTCAGATAAAGGATGTCAAAGTACTGTTATCCTGCCGTCAACCGTAGATCCATTACCTGT
>JAZDJJ010000184.1:0-5524 GCA_043804035.1 Bacteroidota bacterium | reverse complement strand
TAATGATGGAGGGTCAAAGCCCGCCTTGAAGAACTAATGATGGAGGGTCAAAGCCCGCCATGAAGAACTAATGATGGAGGGTCAAAGCCCGCCATGACGAACTAATGATGGAGGGTCAAAGCCCGCCATGACGAACTAATGATGGAGGGTCAAGCCCGCCATGACGAACTAATGAGATAATTGATTTGTACTCAAACAATAACAAATCAAAAAGTATTTTTGCGTAAGTCCTAAGGGTAGTTCTAAAAATACAAATAAACGTCATTGCGAGGGTTGCTTTAAACAACCCGAAGCAATCTTTGTCCCTGCTATTTGGTTACTGAGCTTGCCGAAGTAAGAGATTGCTTCCATTTCGCTTCGCTTATTTCGGCAAATTTCGGCTATTTCGGCAAGCTCAATAACCTGCTCAATTACCAAGCTCAATACGAGTCATGTCGCAATGACGAAACCAATTTTTTGAACTGCCCCTAAATAAATAAATTCTCTATTTTTCTCTACTCATTGAATTTTATACTTTTGACAATCTAAAAAAAATCATTATGAAAAAAATAATATTCGTTTTCAGTTCCTGCTTATTAGTTCTTGCTTCTTGCACAAGCAACCAATCCACTAATTCGCAAATTCAGTATCCCGTTACAAAAAAAGTGGATACTGCAGATAATTACTTCGGCACAAAAATAGCCGACCCTTACCGCTGGTTAGAAAATGATACCACTGCCGAAACTGCCCAATGGGTGAAAGCCGAAAATAAAGTTACGTTTGATTATCTCTCTAAAATTCCTTACCGTCAGCAAATAAAAGATAGGCTTACGCAGATATGGAACTTTGAAAAATACTATGTGCCTTTTAAAAAAGGAGAATATTATTTTTTCTATAAGAATGACGGTATACAAAATCAGAATGTGCTGTACTTTCAAAAAGGATTGAATGGCACTCCTAAAATATTGATTGACCCGAATAAACTTTCTGCCGATGGAACAGTGTCTCTTTCCGGAATCAGCATCCGCGAAGATGGAAAATATATTGCTTATAATCTTTCCAAATCCGGGTCCGACTGGAATGATATTCTTATCATAGACATTGACAAAGTTACCACGTCTTCCGATACTATTCACTGGGTAAAATTTTCAAGCGCATCATGGAAAGGCGATGGATTTTATTACAGCACATATCCCGCTCCTGATCTCAGCAAAGGAGGAACTTATTCCGGAAAAAATGAAAATAAAAAAGTTTTCTATCACAAACTCGGTACGAAGCAAAAAGAAGATAAAATTGTTTACGAAGACAAAAATCATCCCGGCATTGGTTGGTCAATTGGCATTACAGATGATGAAAAATTCATGAGTTTGTGGGGAATAGAATCTACCAGCGGAACTTCTTTTGCAGTGAAAAATTTATCTTCTTTGAAAAACACTGCCGAAGAATGTAAATGGATATGGATTGATACTTCTTTTCAATATGAATACAATCTCATAGATAATATCGGGAATTTGCTTCTCGTTCATACAAACAAAAATGCTCCCAAATGGCAACTTGTTTTGATTGACCCAATGAAGCCACTGATAGAGAACTGGAAAGTAATTATTCCTGAAAGCAACGACCCGCTTGAAAACATTTCGCTTTGCAAAGGAAAAATAATTGCAAAGTATTTACATAATGTAACAAACAAATTATTTATTTATGATATAAATGGGAAAATGGAAAAAGAAATTTCTCTGCCCGACCTCGGCATTACGAACTTCAGCAGCGATAAGAAAGACAGTATCGCATTTTATTCTTTCACTAATTATATTACTCCGACAACAATTTACAAATACAATATCAACACAAATTCTTCGGAAGAATATTTTAAGCCAAAAGTTGATTTCAATACTGCTGATTACGAAAGCAGGCAAGTTTTTTATACCAGCAAAGACGGAACAAAAATTCCGATGTTCATTACTCACAAGAAAGGAATTAAAATGGATGGAAACAATCCGTGTTTTCTCTATGGCTATGGTGGATTCAATGCCAGTATAATTCCTGCGTTTATTATCTCTGTTTCATTTTTCCTTGAGAACGGAGGAATTTATGCAGTACCAAATTTGCGCGGTGGCGGTGAGTATGGCGAAAATTGGCACAAAGCAGGAACACTTTGTGAAAAGCAAAATGTATTTGACGATTTTATTGCCGCAGCAGAATATCTTATCAAAGAAAAATATACTTCATCCGAAAAACTTGCTATTCACGGCAAGTCAAATGGCGGGTTGCTTGTTGGCGCTGTGATGACACAAAGACCTGATTTGATGAAAGTAGCAATTCCCGGTGTTGGTGTTCTGGATATGCTACGCTATCATAAATTTACAATTGGTTATTATTGGGCAAGCGATTACGGAAGAAGTGATTCACTGGAGCAATTCAAATGTTTAGTAAAATATTCTCCTTTACATAATTTAAAAGAAACTGAATATCCGGCAACAATGATTATGACTGCCGACCACGATGATCGCGTTGTTCCGGCACATTCGTTTAAGTTTGCGGCAACACTTCAGGAAAAACAAAAAGGAAATAATCCCGTTCTCATTCGCATTGATTCAAAAGCCGGACACGGGGCGGGAAAGCCCACTTCAAAAATTATTGATGAATGTGCAGATGTGTGGAGTTTTGTGATGTTTAATTTAAAAGTTAATCCGGATTTTCTAAAAGAAAAATAGAAAAATGAAAAAACATCTCTCATTTTTGAAGAGAAGCAGAGAAGGGTTTGCTCAACTCAAATTCAAATGGATAATAACGTTGAGTACTTTATTCATCGCGCTGAATATTTTTTTTATTGCCAAAGATTTTTATTGGTTTTTATTTGTGCCGATTGTTTTTCTTATCATCATACTTGCATTTGCTGTGCCTGACAGTTTGCTTTTCATTATCGTTTTTCTCGTTCCGTTTTCCATTACATTTCACGATTATGATTTTGGAGTTGGTCTCACTTTGCCCACCGAGCCGTTGCTCTTCGGAGTGATGATAATTTATATTATGCATCTGCTCTATGAAAAGAAAATTGACAGGAAAGTTTTTTTTCATCCTATCACCATAACCATTCTTATTAACCTACTATGGATTTTTTTAACGAGCATTACAAGCACACTGCCGTTAGTTTCGTGGAAATTTTTTTTATCCCGACTTTGGTTTGTCATCCCATTTTATTTTGTTGCACTGCATTTGTTTAGAAATAAAAGTATAGGCGATAAAGATGCAACAGCAATTGACAAACAGCAAACAACAAACCTTGTACTTCATAAACGTTTTATATGGCTTTATCTCATTTCATTCACAGTCATTATCATTTACACTTTGGCGAATCACTCTATGAAAATGTTTTCGGAAGAAGCCGCCCATGTGTCTATGCTTCCTTTCTACAACGACCATACTTCTTACGGAGCAATGCTTGCCATGTTCTTTCCTGTTCTGTTGCTCTTTTGTTTTGACAAAGATTTTTCTTATCAGGTACGATATTTTGCTTTTTTGATTTTACTGCTTTACACCATTGGTTTGATTTTTTCTTATACCCGTGCTGCTTGGATAAGCATGGCTGTTGCCATTGGAGCATTTGTCGTTTATTTGCTTCGCCTCCATATCATTACCATACTGATTTTTTTTGCAATATGTATTACTTTTCTTTCTTTTTATCAACAGGATATTATGATTGGTCTTGAAGCGAACCGCTATAAGCAGATGCGCAATCGCAACATAGAGCACCATTTCAAATCCATTACTAACATTACCACCGATCCTTCTAACACAGAACGACTCAACAGATGGTATTCGGCTTTCAGAATGTTTAAAGAGAAACCTTTTTTCGGATGGGGACCCGGCACTTATCAATTTCAGTATGCACCTTTTCAGATATCTGCCGAAAAAACTATTATCTCCACCAACTCAGGCGAATTTGGAAATGCACATAGCGAATATATTGGACCTCTCTCTGAATCAGGAATATTTGGAATACTTACTATTCTTGCAATTGTGATTACAACTTTATTTACATCAGGCAGATTGATTTACCGTACTCGTGATAAAAGAGTGCGACTCTTTGCCATTGCACTTTCTGTAGGACTGATAACTTATTTTGTACACGGTACGTTGAACAATTTTTTGGATACAGATAAAGCATCCGCACCGTTCTGGGGATTTATCGCTATGATTGTAGCAATGGATATTTCTGATAAATCATCAGACACAATAAAAAATGTCTGCGTAACAGAGTTGACAATACCTTAATTTTATTACTTTCGCAATCATTTTTATCAAAACAAAAATATGTGTTTGAGTATTCCTGCAAGAATAGAATCTATTGAAGATACTATGGCAAAAGTCAGTATTGGCGGTACCATTGTGAATGCCAGCATACAGTTAATTGAGGATGCGGCTATTGGTGATTTTGTGTTGCTACATTCAGGTTTTGCTATCGGAAAGATTAGTGAAAAAGAAGCACAAGAAACCATACAACTTCTTAAGGATGTAGAAGAAAGCAATATAGAATGATGAACACAGATAAAATTAAAAAAATCTTATTCCATAAGCATGAAATATATTGATGAATTTCGCGATAAAAAAACAATAAAGCAGATTGTAAAAGCAATTCGTGCTATCAGTAAAAAAGAAATAATCTTAATGGAAGTATGCGGTGGGCATACAGCGACAATTCAAAAATTTGGAATACCATTTTTACTACCTCCAACTATCCGTCTTGTTTCTGGTCCCGGCTGCCCTGTTTGTGTATCAAGTAAAAAATTTATTGATACAGCAATTGTTTATTCATCAATGCCAAATACAATCATCGCCACTTTCGGCGATATGATTCGGGTTCCCGGTTCAAAATCTTCATTAGAACATGAAAGAGCCAAAGGAGCAGATATTCGCATCGTATATTCTCCGCTTATGGCTGTCAATATTGCAAAAGATAATCCGCAAAAGAAAGTAATATTTCTCGGTATTGGATTTGAAACTACTGCTCCCACCAGCGCCATAGCAATATTAAATGCTCACAATAAAAAAATAAATAACTTTTATCTTCTCAGTTCTCACAAAATTATAGCTCCCGCTATGGCTGCTTTGGTAGATGAAAGTGTAAAGATTACAGGTTATATTTGTCCGGGGCATGTCAGTACTATTACAGGGTCGGGAATTTACGAACCAATTGCTAAAAAATATAAACTTGGTTGTGTCATCTCAGGTTTTGAGCCATTGGATATTTTGCAAACTATTTATTTGTTGGTAAAACAATTTGAACAAGGAGAAGCAAAAGTAGAAATACAATACCGACGTGCAGTAAAACCTGAAGGAAACATCAAGGCACAAAAAATCATGTCAGAAGTGTTTCAATTGCATGACGACTGGTGGCGTGGATTAGGTATTATCCCAATGAGCGGGCAAATACCAAATGAAAAATATGCTATGCACGATGCAGAAAAAATGATTCCCGTAAAAGTTGCTGAACCTATTGAACCCAAAGGATGTATTTGTGGCGAAATTTTAAAAGGATTAAAAA
>JAZDJJ010000183.1:0-4312 GCA_043804035.1 Bacteroidota bacterium | reverse complement strand
CAATTATTTTTTTGGAAACATAACGGATATAGATTTTAATACTATTTGGAAATCTACTGAATACAATAATTTCAGGAAACAAATTTTAGCAGATAGAAAAAAAATAAATATTTGTAATGACTGTTCGGAATAGTTTGTTCTGTATTTATATTGTTGGTATTGTTAAAAGTAGTTCCAAAAATTGAACTCATCATTGCGAAACGTTGCTCTGAGCATTGAACTTCCTAAAATAAATTCAGGACAAGTCCGAAAGGAAAAAAACAACCTAATCAATCTCAAAAATCTATACCAAATTAACAATACTAAAAATTTTATGTAGGTTTGTTTAACTATGAGACAACGAATTTATATTGATAATTCTGTAATCAGTGGTTACTTTGACAAAGAATTTGAAGTCAACAAAACTGTTGTTTGACCGCATAATCGCAAAGGACTTTGACATTTATTTTTCAAAGGTTAATATGGCTGAATTGAGTTTAGCACCCAAATACATTCGGGACATTAAAAACTTAATTCCAATAGAATGTTACAACTATCTTGACTTAAGTGATGATGCAAACATACTTGCCGAAACTTACATAAATGAAAAAGTATTGGGACAAGCAAATATGAATGACGCTTACCACATTGCAATTGCTTCTGTAAACAAACTTGACTGTTTGATAAGTTGGAACTTCAAACACATCGTAAACTTTGACAAAATCAAAAAGTTTAATTCCATAAACTTGAAATTAGGTTATCCACTTATTGACATTAGAACACCATTAGAATTTTTTAAATATGAAACCTAAAAAAAAATCGTTTGACGCAGTTGAGTTTTTTAGAGCTATCAAAGAAAAGTTAGCGATTAAAATGAACGGTATGTCTTTGAAGCAAAAAAGGAAATTTATGCAACAAGTGATAGAAGGTAAAATCAAAATTGCATAACGACAATAAACAAAGAAAAACGACTTATAACAGGCGTTTGCTTCAGTGGTGGGACAGTGGTTCGTTTGACAGAGAAGTAATAATTTTAAATGGCAATGCTTCGTGGAAAACAACGGAACGTTATGCAAAACGGAACACATCATTGTAAGGGAGAAACAACCGAAGCAAGCCCAAAAATTTATACCAAGTTCAACCTATAACTATTAACAGAAGAGATTTTCAATTACTCTATACAAGGTATCTGTTTCATAAACACAGCGGGATTCTCAACAGAATAACTTTCCTTTATCTTTGCCCATTCAATATGTACAGCAGTAATTTCCTCATCTTTTAGCAGAAGAGCAATTTCTTTGGGTAGGCGTACAAAAGAAGAATATTCAGTAAGCTCTTTGGTAAGATTAGTGTTTCCACTGAAAGTTTTAGCAAAAGTAAGAGCAATAGTTTTTCCGGAATTTAATGTAAAAGAAATTTTGTTATCTTTTTTTATTCCACCATAAATCTGAAAAGCATCTTCGGAATAAATTTTAAAATCAAAATATATACCCATAACTGTATCTACGCGAACGCAACTTAAATATCCTTTTAGAAAATCATTGTCGTGAAAATATTCTTTAGCAGATGTATCAGAAAATGGTATAGCCATAAACTTTTTCTTTTCTAATACTTTTATGAGTTTGCCAATAGAATTTTTTTCATTGCGTAAAAAAACACATTGAGACAGATCATAAGGAATAGATTTTTTTTCATTTTGCTTTTCATTATCATGTTTGCATGCGGGGAAAAGAAAAGCAAATAATGTAATAGAAAGAATTAATTTTTTCATATAAAATGAATGATTTTTTTTGACAAAGATATTTTTTTTATTGATACTATGAAAAATAATATATTTTTGCAAAGATATTTTTTTCAATATACTGATTTGGTCCGGTAGTTCAGCTGGTTAGAATACATGCCTGTCACGCATGGGGTCGCGGGTTCGAATCCCGTCCGGACCGCAAATTTGTAAAAGCAAAGCCATTGTCTTTCAGTGGCTTTTTTTATTTTCAGAAATGAATATGAATCTGCCCCCCTGATTGATTAGAAGAAATAATTTTGAATTACAAAATCATGAGTTATCCTGTTAATCTTTGTTCATTATTTTTTCCTGTTGAGCAGTAACAATAATCTTACTTTTTCTTTGTTTTATATTCAGCGTTTAATCTTTCTATTACGTTGTAAGTTACATCAAGAGAATCATTTATTCCGAGAACACCTCCGCCTGCACGGGTATAAGCCAGCACGCAGTAATATCCATGTTCTTTATTGAAACGTTCAATATGGTCATAAATTTTTTTCTGCACATCTGCATTGTCTTTATCAATTTCGTCCATTAACTTATCTTGATTTTGTTCTATTGTAACAATTTCGTCGCGTTTTTTCTGAAGCCCCGCTTCAATAGCAATACCTTGTTCTTTTGTATAAGCTCCCGCTCCTGCTTTTTGTATATAATCATTATACTCTTGCTGAAACGACTGCATTTTATCCTGATAAATTTCCTTGTAACTTGCAATGCGTTTTTCTCCCGATGTTTTTACTTTTTTGGCGTATTCGTATTTCACAAAAAGCGTGTCGGCATTTAAAAACACGATGCGAACATCTTTTCCCGATGGAATCGTTAGCGGCAAAGAATGCGGATGAGAAATTGCTGATAATGAATCACTATTTGCAGAAGCATTTGTTTCTTCTGTTTTTCTTCCCGAGAAATGGAAATAATACAGAAGACATACAGCAATAAATAAAATAATGTTAATGATGAAAGAAATATTTTTCATGAGAATTGTTTTTGTTTTTACAAACTTATATAAAAATTCGATTTATACTCACACTCCATTTGCTATTTGCTATTGTGCAAAAACTCTCGTGCAAAATGTAACTGATAATAACAAAAACATAATTGCAACACTAATAATTAATTTTGTTTTTATTTTATCACTTGAATCTGTTTTTATTTTTTGTCTTGTCCAATAATGAGCACATCTGGTAATTTGATTTTTTCTGTTTGTCCTTCTTGTGTTGCAACAATGTTTTCAATATAATATCTATGTTTTTTATATTTATATGTTTTTTTAATTAATATTTTTTGTTCTTCACTCCATTTGTCACCATTTGCATATTTTGATAAATCCAAATTTTCGAGGTTTGTAATTAAAAAGAATGACACGATAGTATATTTTGAATAATCTTTTGTTGTGTCTGCATCCGAAAGAAGTTCCTGAATGTTTTTAAACTCAAGTATTTTTTCTTTACTGCATGTTAAAATCAAAGATTCCTTTTTCGTTTGTTGTGCTTGTGCTTGTAGCAAAGCAAAACAAGAAATGATAAATAATAAAAATTTAGTTTTCATTTTATTTGTTTTTAATTTTTTTTCATCATCACAATGTAAGCCAAAGGGAATTTACCATCAATTCTCACCGCTTTGTAAATAATATATCCATTATCAGACAACATATTTTTAAAATCACTAATACTCCACTTATTAACAATTTTGAATCCACTCAATAATCCGGCAATAGTAGCAATAATCATACTTTTCATATTTTCCCCAACACAAAATGTCGGGGCAATAAAAATCCCATTGTCTTTTAGTACTCGTTTAACCTCTTTTATCGGTTTTTCCGGCTCATAAAGTAAATGCAGCAAATTGGATGCAATCACAACATCAAACGATTTATCCGGAAATGTCAAGTTATATGAATCCCGAATCTGAAAATCAATATTTTTGACATTAGAATCTTTTTGCTTTTGCTTTGCGATACGAATCATTTCAGGAGAAATATCAGTCGCAACAATAGATGAAACTTTTGAGCAAATAGAAAATGATATAATGCCTGTCCCTGTTCCAATCTCAAGTACATTCTGATTTATATTTAACTCCGAATCTATATTTTCAAGAATGGATTTATATGTTTTGGCAACAGTATTCTTTATGAATGAATCATAATGGTTGGCAAACTTATCCCAAAAATTTTTTTCTTTCTTTTGTCTATTATTCATGTCGTTTTGTAAAAAAGATAATTATTTAACCTCTAATCCCTGAGTTTGATATGTAAATTTTGACATACACCATTATATTCTGCATCCTGCATCCTGCATCCTGTATTTTGCATCCTGTATTTTGTATCCTGCATCCTGCATCCTGTATTTTGTATCCTGCATCCTGCATCCTGCATCCTGTATTTTGCATCCTGTATTTCGCATCCAACTCATGGTTTGTATTTTGATTTTGAAAGTATCATCTGCGAATCTTTCTCATCCATTAATTGTTGCAAAGTTATACTTGGATTGTCGTTCATATATTTCCGCACTATTTGCCAGCCGAGCCAAATTCCAGTGCGTGCAGGTGATT
>JAZDJJ010000182.1:0-29784 GCA_043804035.1 Bacteroidota bacterium | reverse complement strand
CAATGTTATTTGCATTTACATTGACAAAGAAAAAATTAAAAAACTTCGTAGCGGAAAAATTCCTATTTATGAACCACATCTTGATGGAATGTTTCAACGTAACATAAAAGCAAAACGACTTTCATTTACAACTAATCTTAAAGATTCAATAGAAAAATCTCTTGTCATTTTTCTTGCTCTTCCCACTCCACCTGACGAAAACGGTTCTGCTGATCTTTCGCACATTCTTAATGTCTCTAATGAACTTGGAAAAATTATCAAAGAATATAAAGTGGTGGTAAATAAAAGCACAGTGCCGGTTGGCACTTCTGAACTTGTGCGAAAAGCAATTGCAAAAAATTGCAAAACAGAATTTGATGTGGTGAGCAATCCGGAATTTTTGCGTGAAGGATTTGCAGTGGATGATTTTATGAAGCCCGACCGCGTTGTTGTTGGTACTTTGAATGAACGTGCAAAAAAAATTATGGAAGAATTGTATAAGCCATTTGTCCGACAGGGCAATCTCATTCTTTTTATGGATGAAAAATCTTCAGAACTTACTAAGTATGCTGCCAATTCTTTTCTTGCAACAAAAATTTCTTTTATGAATGAGATAGCCAATCTTTGCGAAAAAGTTGGAGCAGATGTTGATAAAGTTCGCATCGGCATTGGCTCGGATGAAAGAATTGGAAAAAGATTTTTGTTCGCCGGCATTGGTTACGGAGGAAGTTGTTTTCCGAAAGATGTACAAGCACTTGCCAAATCATCTAAATTGCATAAATATGATTTCAAAATTCTGAAATCAGTAATGGATGTAAATGTCCGTCAACGCAAATTGTTTCTGCAAAAAATAAAAAAGTATTTTTCAAACAATCACAAAAATATTGGAACATGTCTGCAAGGAAAAAAAATTGCTATCTGGGGACTTGCTTTCAAACCCGATACAGATGACATCCGCGAATCACCCGCTCTTTATTTTATTGAGGAATTTATTAAAAGTGGTGCCTCTGTATCTGTTTATGATCCTGAAGCCATGCATAATGTAAAAAAAATTTTTGGAGATAAAATTCATTTTGGAAATGACCATTACGAAATACTGAAAAATGTTAATACACTCGTCATTTGCACAGAATGGTCGGTCTTTCGCACTCCTGATTTTGAGAAGATAAAAAAACTAATGAAGGACAAAATTATTTTTGATGGAAGAAATCTTTACAACATTGAGCAAATGAAACAACTCGGATTTTATTATTGTAGCATTGGACGAAAAACAATTATTTGACATTTCAAAATTATTCTTGTTACAAAATGTTGGACTTCAAAATCTTATCAACTCTTCATACAATTCTTTCATAGGCAGTCCCATCACATTAAAGTATGAACCATCTATTTTTTTAATGATATGTTCAATTTCTGCTTTCATTTTTTGATTTTTACTTTTTTCTATCAATTCTGTATTTCTGATTTTTTTTAAGAATTTGATTTCTTCTGACGAACAAGGATTCATTCCGGCGGGCAGACATTCCTGCGCACCATAAGCACCTGCTTTATCAAACGGTTGGAAATTTTTTACATAAAATTTTATTTCTTTATCAGAAAGTTTTTTGAAATAAACTTTGGTTTTAACGAAAAAAGTTTTTTCCTTTCTATCAGTGGCTATACAAACCGCAGTAAAAACACGATGCATTTTTCCGGATAATGTTTTGAGCATGCTCACCGCTTTTTTTTCATCGGCAGGTTTGTTGAGAATTTTGTTATTTATCCAAACAATTGTGTCGGCAGTGATGAGCAGTTCATTTTGATTTAATTTTTTTCTGAACACATCGGCTTTTTTTCTACAAAGATGAACAGCAATTTTTTCTGCCCGTAGATTTTCGGGGAAAGATTCATCTACTTCCTTGACGCGTATTTCAAAATCCAATCCGAGTTCTTTTAGTAAAAATTGTCTTCGCGGTGATTTTGAAGCGAGGATGATTTTGTATTTACTTAAAATTTCTTTCAGCATATTCTATTGCATTACAAGATACCGAAACAGAAATAAATAACACAAACCAGTGAGCATAATAATTTTTGTCAGCACACTCGCAAAATGAAAATGTTTTTTCTCTTTCGCAGTGAGTGTTCTGAATAAAAGAAATAATAATGGCAGAGAAATTCCTGCAAGAAAATAAAAGAAAGAAATTTTATCCTGTGATGTATATTGTTTGAACTGCACATAACCGATTCCGGTAATAGCAAACACGATGAGAAGAGAAACAAAAACTTTTACTTTCTTTATTCCAAAAACAACAGGCGCTGTACGACATCCATATTCTTTATCACCTTCATAATCCTCTATGTCTTTAATTATTTCGCGTATCATAGAAAGAACAAACGCCGCAAGTGCAAAAGCACCAACCCATAGCAGAATAGTATCTTTTGTGGTTGTTCCCATTTCCGACATTTCTCTAAACAGTTGATTATTATATTTTCTAATCATTAGCGGAAATTCGTATAACACGACTAACAACGGAATTATGGCAGTGAACAAAGAGATAATAATATTTCCAATCAGGAGTTGATATTTGAAGGATGTGGAATAGAACCAAAGCCCGATGACAGTGAGTGAAAAAATTGCTCCCCCTGACAAGAGAATATTACTTTTATATGAAAGAAAAATTCCAATTGCTACGCCAAGAAAACTAAGCACAGCATGCGCACTTATTGCCACTCTGCGTTTTATTTTTTTATCAATAACTAAATGTTTGGGTTTGTTAATGGCGTCAATGTGAATATCAAAATAATCGTTGATGACAAAACCGCCAGCCGCAATAAAAACAGTTGAAAGGACGAGAAGAAAAAAAGAAAAATCATTCATCTGCAATCTAAATCCTGCAAGATGAAGAATAGGTTCAATCAGACAAATCCGTATCATATATTGTGTGAAAGCAATAATGAGCAGATTTGGAAGTCGGATAAGTGATAAGAATGCTAACATCTTTATGAATTACGAATAATATTATTACTGATTATTCTATATATCTCTCTGTAATATTTATTTTTTGAAAGGATGCGAAAATGATGCTGTAAAATTTTTTTATCATTACGTTTTGCAGGACCTGTCTGTGCATCTGCCGGACTCATATTTAATATTTTTTTTGCCGTTTCCTCTATAAGAGGTTTTAATATATCAAAAGAAAGTTTTTCCTTTTTCAGAATTTGTTCTGCAATGAAATACATGTGATTCGTAAAATTACAGGCAAACACAGCTGCCAGATGTAATATTTTTCTTTTTTCAGAATTAATGCAATAAACATTTTTTGAAATTGATTTTCCAATAGAGAAAAGAATTTTTTCTGTTTGCTTGTTGTTTGCCTCAATACATATCGGGACTTTTTCAAAATTTAATTTTCTTTCTTTTGAAATTGTTTGTAAAGGATACAGCACTCCATAATTCTCGGAATATTTTCTCAAGATATTCATATCAACGCTTCCTGAAGTATGAACAATTATTTTGTTTTTGATATTTATTTTTTTCGCCACTTCATCAATTGCATCATCTTTTACAGCAATGATAAAAATGTCGGCTGTCCTGTCAACAAAATTAATGTTCTTACTGAATTTTATTTTCAACTCTTTCCCTAAATGCGTTGCGACATTGCCCGCACCGATGATAACTATTTTAGATGTAGATTTCATAAATTATGATTTTTTGTATTCTTTCAAAACACAATGAAACGCAGATATACCGAAACAACTTATGTCAGCATGTTTTTTATTCTTGCAGTTGCAATGATTGGATTGCAGTTGCTTTGTTTCCTCTTTGGAAGATAAAAAACTTTCAAATGAATTTTTTGTTAAAGTTATGTATAGTTTCGTTTGTTTTTTCAACCCACACCAAAATGTTATTAACAATCACTTGTTAAGGGCGGTTCCAAAAATTGGTTTCGTCATTGCGACTGCGAGGCACGAAGCAGGAAGCAATCTCTATTTCTACATAAAAAAACAGATTGCTTCAGTCGTTCCTCCTTCGCAATGACGTTTATTTGTATTTTTAGAACTGCCCTTAATATTTAAAAACTATTTACATTTCTTCTATAAAATCCTTTTTGATTTTTATCCCGTTTTGGTATTTGATCTTGCCGAAAATATGTGTAATTATTAATTTTATGTACATTTGATATGAATAACCGAACTAAATTGGGAAAGAAAATACAAAAAACGAAAATGAACAACCCTGCCCTGTAGCAAGCCACAGGGAATTATCAAGTTAAAATAACGGGGCACTCTATAATTTTTCATTATGAAAACCATTTACCTTATCAGGCATGCAAAGGCAGAAGAAAAGACATCTGCCATCAAAGATTTTGGTCGTCATCTGACTACCAAAGGAATTCGTGATGCAGAGAAAATGGGAAAACGGTTAGTGAGTATGCATATTCATCCCGATAAAATTATTTCAAGTTCTGCACGAAGAGCAATTCAGACAGCAAAAATTATTTCCCGAAATTTAAAATATGCTAACGAAATAATTGTCAATGAAAATATTTATCATACTTCGGGAGCAAAGATAATTGCTATTATTCAAAAGACCGAAGATGAAATTCAATCGCTGATGCTTGTTGGACATAATCCTTCTTTTAATGGAATGTTACATCATTTATGTGAAACTAATATTGATAACATTCCAAAAGCAGGGATAGTGGGAATCACACTTAACGTAGATAAATGGAGCAGTATATCAGACGGTTGCGGAGTGATTCTCTTTTTTGACTCTCCGAAAAACAAATAAGTTATTTACCTCCACTTAAATTTGGTTTTCGTTTTTTTGTTCTGATAATAGATTGTGAATGCCTCCATTTATCTACCTCTTTTTGATTACCCGATAGTAGTACATTCGGAACTTTCATATTTCTAAAATCAGATGGACGAGTGTAAACTGGAGGTGAAAGTATATCATCCTGAAAAGAATCGGATAGTGCAGAAGTTTCATCTGAAATAACTCCGGGAATAAGACGAATAACTGCATCGCATAAAACTGCTGCCGGCAATTCGCCACCGCTCAAAACATAATCTCCAATAGAAATTTCTTTCGTGATAAAATGTTTGCGCACCCGTTCATCCACTCCTTTATAATGCCCGCAAAGGATGATGATGTTTTTCAGAAGTGAAAGTCGGTTGGCAGTTTTCTGATTCAATACTTCTGCATCGGGAGTCATGTAAATTACTTCGTCATACTTTCGTTTCTTCTTCAACAATTCAATGCACTTTACTATCGGTTCAATCATCATTACCATTCCTGCGCCTCCACCATACATGTAATTGTCCACACTTTTGTATTTATCATTTGTGTAGTCGCGTAAATTTATGAGGTTAATCACGACAAGTTTTTTTTCAATTGCCCGTTTCATAATTGAATTCTGAAAAGGACTTTCAAGAAGTTTTGGTAAAATGGTGATGATATCAATGTGCATACTTTACAATTTACGAATGTCTGCGAATTTATGAAGAATGGCGGTAACGTGTTCAATACATCGTTTTTATTTTTCTCATTCCTATTAAATGATCGTAAATGCTGCCCATTGGTTTGTAGTAAACATAAATAATATATTCGTTCTCGGTTTCGTAGTGCGTGCCTTCAATGAATGTTTCGTCACCTGATTTTTCATTGTCTTTCAAATAAATATATTCGTAATTGTAATAACCCTGCTTCACAAACAAAGTTGCTTCATAAGATTGTTTTGCCGAATTGTAAAACATTTTATTTTCATTCGCGTACTTCCATCCCGTGAGTGCGCCAAAAATATAAATGCTTCCGTCATTTACAGGATCCATCAACAAAGTGAAATGCACATACACATACTCGGCTTCGGTTTCGCTTTTCTTTCCTTCCTGCTGGTGAATTTTATATTTACCGTTAATGTCAATAGTGGAAAAATAACGGAAAATATTTTTTCTCTTGTCCGGAAATAAATACACATGATAATTTTTCATCGTATCGGAAGAAATATCTTTTACAAATTCAGAATACCATCGCAAACTCTTGATGTCAAAAGTGCGAAATTCATTTCCTCCCTGAAAAACATTATCGTCATCGTAATCATATACGAGTTCTTTATCTTTTACAAATTGTGGTTTTAGTTTTGTGATAGCATTGTCCCATCGGTCGTTTTGCGTTACCACCACTTTTAAATCCTGATACGGATTTGTAATAGTATATCCTGAAGTTTGAATTGTAAAATCTACCTCCTGTTTGTAATCCCTGTCGCTGATGATGGTGGCAGGACTCACATTGGCAAGAATGTTTACACGTTCATCAAGCACCATAAACCTGCGGGTGATGATTATTTTATTCTGGTCGTAATCAGAATAAACTTTTAGTAAATAGTTTCCTGATTTTATGGGTTTTATATTCTCATTGGGAAAAAGCAATTCATAATGCACATACTTCTGAATGGTGTTTACCGAATAAGAATAATTCATAATATTATCTTCAAAAAATCCACTGATATATTCCGATTGAAGGAAATGAGTAGTTGGGTTCCATCCCGCGTCACAATGAATAAAAGTGTACTGATAATTTTTAACATCAGCATCTAATTCATCAAACTGAAGTTTTAATTTTTCGGCAGAGCCAATCTTTATCATCGGAGAAGAAAATTCCCAGTCCTCACGATGCAGTAAAACGGTACGTATCTTTTTGCTGTACACATAATCTTCATAGTGTAAAAAATTTTCTTCGTAAAAAGAACTGTCGTTATTTGTTTGAGCATTGCCAACAGACGAAAATAAAAACAGCATAAACTGACATAGAGTAAAAAATAAATTGCAGATGAAATTATGCGAATGTTTCTTCACGGTTTATCATTTACTGTTTTAGGAGAAAAAACATCATGACCAAGAAGCCAGATTGGATTTACTGCTGCATCGTTAAAAAATTGTACATCAGAATAATAAACAAAAGTTTTATTGATGGGTTGCTGCTGAATGCCGCCACGCAAAATAAGAAAGATGAACGGAACTATGATAGGAATAGCAATTACTTTAAATACTATGGGATTAGTAGTGAAAGGAATAACCATAAGAATCATCCGCCTGAAGAACAATGTGAAAGATACAATCACTAATGAAATGATAATAAACACTTCAATATTTTGCCAGGCAGTGAGCAAATAAAATGCTTCAACAGGATGAGTAATATATTCTAATGTAAGAAGATTGATATGAGTGCCGGTTTTGCCGTACGCAATCATGTTGATGGTAAGGAATAATGAAAGAACAACTATCATTGCCAAATTGTAATAATAATTGATATGATTAATGAAATTCTTTTTCACAAACTGCTGCACTGCCCAAAGTATCATAGGAAAAAAAATAAGATAAGCAATGACTGAAGCATCTAATCGGATAGCATAATAAAAAGATAAAATCGCCTCAATGAATTTTCCTTCGGGAATATTGCCTGAATAAGTGATGAGGAAAATAATTCTGTTCAGCGTGAGGAATATCAGCCAATACAGAGCGAGTTTTGCAAGAAATAATAAACTGCGAATCATTTTAGTTTTGATGAATTAGTTTTCCACTACCGGAGATTTTACTATCTACAACAGGATTACCCGAATAATAAATATCACCTGTCCATTCAAGAAATGCGACAAGTTGATTTTTTACATTCAGGTATTCATTGCCAGTTCCTCTTACCATAGTCCATGTAGTAAATGTTTGCAAATCTTCACATTTCAAAAATCCTTCACCGCCGTGAAAAATTCCGTGATAGTCGGATTTTCCGTGCAGAGTAATATCGGCACTGCTATGCAGATGCGAAATAACGGAATGCATATCAATGGTGAGTTCCACATCACCTGCTGTATTTGTTAGAACATCTAATGAATTACCAACAATTGTGTTCGTACTTTTTATCTGCCCCGAACCGTCAAAATAAATATGAGTGAGTTGTGTAACAGTTACATAAACATTGAGATTATTTTTGTAACTGCGTGACCAGTTGCATTTGTTATTGTTTTGGATGAGCAACTCGTCATTACTTACTTTCGTGCTGACAAGAGAAATAAGATTTTTTCCTGCTTCTACTTTTATTTCCTGCGAATTTCCTTGCGTGATAAATACATTAACATTATCCCGTATTTTCAACTTTGTAAAAGGAGGAACAACACGAACTTCTGTTGTAACTTTTCCTGCCCGCTTGATACAATCCCAACAATTTTCTTTATTGCATGAAAAAAGGAAAAAAGGAAAAAAGATAAAAGATATAAAATAGAGAGTATAATTATTAAATCGTAATTGCATTGTAAAAATTATTTTTGGAAAATCATTAAACCACAATAATCAATTATCAGTAGTCGTGTCTTGCACTATCACAAAAATTTCCTCATTATCTTTTTTCATCAGATATTTTTCGCGGGCAAATTTTTTGAGATTTTCGGAATTGGTTTTTAATTCTTTTATATCGTTTTTATTTTTCTTTATTTCTGTTTCATAATATTTTTTTTCATTCTGAAGTTGTCGGAGTTTATGTGACAAATCAAATTGAGAAAACATATCATCTTTATCAAAAAACATTATCCATATAATTAACGCTATCAGCGAAATCACATATTTGTTGATTATAAAAGGAACAATTTTTTTTAGAAAAGATTTTTTATTTTTTTTCATTGCTGATAAAAATATACAGTAAAACTAATTTTTATTATTCAGATAAATTCCTTCTTCTTCAATACGAATAATTCTCTGCTTGAAAAGCGAACCTATTGCTTTTTTAAAAGTTTTTTTACTCATCTCCAGAACAAAAGTAATTTTTTCAGGAGAACTGCTGTCGTTCAGTTTCAAAAAACCTTTGTTCTCCTGCAACTTGATAATGATTTTTTTTTCATTAGATATTACATTCGCATAACCTGATTTCTGCAAACTCACATCAATCTTTTTATCTTCTTTTCTTATCTTTTTAATATATCCTTTTACTCGTTCGCCATATTTTATGTCCTGAAAAATTTCATTCCGATAAAGAATTCCTTTGTATCTGTCGTTGATGATTACATTGATGCCGATGTCTGTTTTCTCTGCTATTAGTAATTCCACTTCTTCTTTTTCTATCAGTTCAATATTTTCATTTGTGAGAAACTTATTGATTTTACCCGATGCAGCCAACCTGTTTGTAACTTTATCTAAATAAAGACAAACAATATGTTTCTGTCCTTCTTCCATTTTTTTTATCTGTTCGTTGAAAGGAACAAAAATATCTTTCGCCAATCCCCAATCCAAAAATGCTCCATGATTAGTAACACTTACAACTTGTAAACAGGCAAACTTGTTCAATGTAAGCTTTGGCTTTAATGTTGTGGCAATTATTCTGTCTTCAGAATCGTTGTAGATAAAAACACTGAGCGTATCACCAATATTAGCATCTTCGGGAATATAGCGGTTAGGGAGCAAAACGGTTTCATTCGTAACGAAGTCCGTACTTTTTGTCTGACCGAGATAAAAACCTTGTTCCGCTCGTCTTAAAATTGTAAGTGAATTGAATTGTCCGAGATTTATCATACGCAAAGATAATCGGTAAGACGAGTAGAGACACAATCCCTTTTTTTATTAAAATGGCTCTACGGGGAATGCTATAAAAACAAGTCAAGATGTCCGTTATAAAACAAGATAGATGTTTTCAAATTATTACAATTTTTGAAACCGCTCTTAAATAGCAATGATTTACGAATTACGATTAACAATCAACGAATAATCATTACTTTTCCACTCTCACTCTAATCCCTTCGGAGTGGCTACTGAACTCAGGTGCATACATGCATTGAATGCTTGTAACGCCATTTGAAAAATCTCCGTTATGCGAAACTACTAACGGATATTCAAACAAGTATGTTCCTTTTGGCAAGTTCGGTATGAAAAAATTAGTGGCAGCATCACGCGTGCTTTCATAGTAATAAAGTCCGTCCTGATATTTATATGAAGAGAAAACATTGGTTGGTTCAAAACCGGATGCACGCATATCTTTCATGTGGATATATTCCATATTTCTGTCCACACGAAGTTCAATACGCACTTTGAGTTTATCGCCGGGTTTTAGTTTTGTGTTTTCTGTAACAAGTTCTATCACAGGACCCGATGCCGTATTTTTTTCCAGAAAAAGTTTTTTCACGAGCGAAAGCGGTGTCTTATGCGGAGTAATTTTATCTAATTGCTCAAAGTACTGCCAGTACACTGCTCCCCATGAAACATCTTCATCTTTTTTTATTACTGTGATATTGCCCATCTGTGCTTTGATATCGCTACCACTCCAGGATGTTTTGAAATATCCTGTACCTGCTTCCATTTTTACATCCGGTATTTGCTTTGGATCTATTTTCATGTCGCCAAGTAAAAATTCAATATTAGATTCTGTGGTAAGCCAATTAGTACCACGAAGCAAAAGTGCATACACTGCTTCTGTTGTTGCTTTGGTGGATTTCCAATTTTGCGTTTGCTTACTTTTCAAAAGCCATACACGCAAATCGTCTACAGATTTTTTATCGTTAGCAACTTCATCAAATGCTTCCACCAAAAGTGAGTGCGATTCAATTGGTGACTCATACCAGTAATATCCTTCATAATCATCTTTCCAATACATTCCCATCTCTTCGCTATACAAAGCATTTTCTTTTACGGACTTCATAATATTCAGTGGAGTAATTTTGTCGCCATACCGTTGCAACCCAAGTGCAATCATTCCTTGCATATAGCGATTGTTTTCAACCCAGTATTTTTTTGCCTGCCCTTTGTAATAGTCAAACGCTTTTTGATTTTTTGCTTCAATAGAGATGTCCTTAAAATAACTTCTCGCATAAAGATATTGAATCTGCTCATAGCCAAGATGATTTTTGTCTATATGCTCTTTATCATTTTTTAAAATTAATTCGTAATCTTCGTGGATGCAGTTGTCTAAATAACGAATGGCTTTACTAACCATATTCCATGTTTTAGAATCCTCGCGAATTTTTTTTATGCCAAGATGCTCAAGATGTCCCATTCCTGCAACGATGTGCTGTGTGATATATCTGTTATCAGGCATTTTTTCAAACCATGGCCATCCACCATTGCTTACCTGCATCTTTTGAAGTTTTATTAAAGCAACATCCAACTCGTTTGCCATACGATTCAAATCAAAAAGGATTCCTATACGTTTTTTTCTTTCCGACTCATCTTTTGCATCCATCACCCATGGAGTTTCTTCAAGTAAAACGGATTTTAATTCCTGATTTTTTTCCAGATTAGAAAGCAGAGACGTAACATTTTGCGCTGGTGCGGATTTCCACGAATCAAACACTGCTTTTATTTTCGGAGAAGAATTTGCGATATGCGATGCAATACTATTGGCATAAAAACAACTGAACACTTGCTCGGCACATTCATGAGAATATTCCATTATATAAGGAAGTGATTGCAGAGCATACCATGCGGGGTTGGCAGAAAATTCAAGAGTGAATTTATGATTACGAAGAGTAGAAGAACCATTATTTTGCGAAATAAATTTTTCAAACTTAAATGTTTTGGTCTGTTTGCCTCGGATAGAAAGAGGTAGCGATTCAGTAACGAGCATTCTGTTTGTTAGCACAGGCACAACAGATTCTTCTCCATCAGAAAAATTATTGGCTTTTGCAACTACTTTGTAAGTGATGGCAGAAATTCCTTCGGGAATAATTAAATTCCATTCAAGCGGAGAACTTTTTCCTTTCTCTACAGAAAAATTTCGTACACCAATCCCACCCAAAATGGGAGGAGAAATATCTTTCATCGTTATAGCATCATATAAAATCAGTTCCGCATTCCCGGATAAATCTTTGTCAGAAATGTTTGTAACTTTTGCAGTGAAAATTATTTTATCTCCTTCGCGGAAGAATCGCGGAGTGTGTGGAACAATCATTAAATCTTTTTGCGTTACAACTTCTTTTTCAATCTGTCCGTACTTCAAGTCCTTTGTATGCGCAAAGCCCATCATTTTCCATTTGGTGAGTGCTTCAGGAACCGTGAACTTAATGATGATGTTTCCGTTTGCATCGGTTTCTAATTGAGGAAAAAAGAAAGCAGTTTCTGAAAGGTTTTTTCGGGCAGTAATATTTTGCAAAGAACTTTTCTCACCTTGTTTGCTTGCAGCAAGTAATGCTCCTCCCCCCGTTGATTCTTTTTTATCTGCCGGTGCAGAAGAAGATATCTTTTTATTGTCCATTACTTCCATATCCATTGCTACTGATTCTCGCGCAGATGGGAGAGCACCATATTTCATCTCACTTTTAAAATTTCTTCCCCCTGTCAGATTATCAGCATATTCATTATAATAATATCCAAACCAATTAAGTTGGTCATAGTATCTATATTGAAGCGTAGGATAAATATTCCAGTCCTTGGAAAAAGCAGACGAAACACTAGTTCGCACAATTTGCTGTGTTTCCCAACTGCGCGATGGATACAAATAATTATAGATATTAAAATACCATTTGTTTGCGCTGAAAGCATCTAATGAAGCATCATACATTGCAGCAAGCATTTCGGCAGCAACTTTATCTCCATTTTTATTTTTCATTTTAATTTTCCATTCTTCTTTTTGTCCGGGAATAAGTTTGCTTCGGAATGTCTCAAACTCAATGGCAAGTTCTTTATTAGTGTAAGGAACAGTGATAGTTCCATCGTGTGAATATACACGGTTGTTTTTTACGAACACAAGATGATAAGCAAAGTTACCGCGATGTTTTTCCTCTATGGGCAGTTCAATTTTTTTGAGTTCATTATTTAGTGTGAGCCAAAGTTTATTTCCTATTCCTCCCGAAATGAGAGGATATGTAACATCTTTATGTTCTATTTCGCAAAGCACCATTACATTGGATGCACGTGTTCCAAAAATGAATGATGCTTTTTCTCCCGGCTCACCTTTATCTTTCAGAGAAGTAAACCAGTCATTTATGTTTAAGGGAATTATTTTGTCGTTGAGAGAAAAGAGCGTAAAATATTTTACATCTTTCACTTCTTCTCCGAATTTATCTTTCGTTAATGCCTCTGTTACATACGCTCCGCTTTGCCACTGTGCAAGTTGCGAAAGTATTATCTCTTTATTTTTATCTGTATCAAATTCTCCTGTAAAAACTTTCACTCCTTTTTCCCATTTGTGTATATCATCTTCTTTATCATATACATCATTTGGAAAAGCAGAATAAAATTCTGCCTTACTCATCAGATACTTATCGGGTTTATCCCAAAGACGAGTGCGGAAAATTCTATCGGGATCTTTAAGTTTCCAGATTTCTATTTTCCCTTTTGATGGTTCATATTCTCCGTTCAAATTTTCGGAAATAATTTTGAATTTTTGTGAACTGTCGCGATTTATTTCCGTTGGAATATTCATTTCCAATTTCATTGCATTGTATCCGACAGAAACAGAATTTTCGTTGCTATGCGTTTCGCCTGTAATGTCAGTAATATCAGCAATAACACGGAAAGAGTAAACGGGTTTGTTGGATTTTGAAATGCTAAGGTCAGGTATTGCTTTGAAAGTAATTACAAATCCTCCTGTATCGTTAGTCGTTGTAAGTCCATTGATAATTTCCATTTCGGGTGAAGAAGGATAATATTCTCTCTCTTCGTACCATGACCGATGAAAATAAATATTACGCACTACGCGGTATTTTACTTCTGCTCCATTCACATTTGCGCCCGAATATGACAGTGCTTTTCCTTTCACTGTAACTTCCTCTCCGAGTTTGTACACGCCTTTAATAGGAGGAAAAGTAACTTCAAATTTTGGTCGCTTGTATTCTTCCACCGAAAAATAAACTGTGCCATGAGTATCGGTGATATGCATCTGCCCGTTAAGCAAACTTTGAGGTAAAATAAAATTACCTTGAAAAGTTCCATATTCATTTGTAGTCAAATCAAGTGAAGAAACTTTTTGATAGTTTACATCATAGAGCGTAACTGTGGCACTGCTGTTCGGAACGATATGATTATTTTCTTCATCAGTTTCCAGTACAATGCCTTTAAAATAAACTGTTTGCCCAGGACGATAAATGGCACGGTCAGTGAAGAAAAATGTTTTTAGATATGTATTTTTTTTCTGAGAATAATGTTTGTAGAGATAAATTCCGTTGTTCGTGTACAATTTATCTTTTCCATTCGTTAATTCAATAGAATAATTTCGGTATTCATCAGCAGCAGTAGAAATATGGAAAAATCCATTTTCATCAGTAGTGAGATTATCGCCTTTGTTGTATTCGTATTTTTTAAGAGTGTAATTGTATTTTTGATACCAGAGTTGTGCGTGAACATTTTTAAGAGGATTTCCATTTTCACGATGCAACACATAAACATCATAACCGCCATCATTCGTACTTCGCTGAATATAACTAATGTTAGACATCCAGCAGGAACCGTAAGCAACACCATTATTTTTATATGAAAACGATTTGTCTGAACCGACAAGAATTACATAATGTCCAAATGGCAGTTCAGGAATTTTTATTTCTACAGAATGATTTTGATAGTCGTTATCATTAGGCAAATCCAGCGACCATTCTTTTACAATTGCTTCGGAAAGAAATTTTTTAATAAGTTCTTCACCGTAATATTTTTCTGAGTTTTTGTTATATGTTTCAATATCTTGCGCAACGATGCGGAAAAATACTTTATTCTGGTTTTGATATTGCAACAATGCACGGAAGGGTTTGTCAGGAATATTAACTTGTTCTGTAGTGAGATTGATTGACTTTGTTTTGATTTCTGCTAAAAGATATTTGCAATTTTTTGCTCCATAAGAATCAGGAAATCGTTTGACGGCATTTTCGCAAATTTCGTATGCCTTTTTCTTAAACCATTTGTTATCTTCCGATATACGCGGGTTGTATTTGTCGCCTTTCTCTTTATATAAATTAGCTATCTGGTATGAAATTTCTGTGGAAGAAGGATGAGATAAAAATTTCTTTTCCAGATTTTGTAATGCCTGCAAATACAAACTATCCTTGCCTTCAACAATAGATTTGTTTAGAATGAATTTCAATCGCTTGAGGTCAACATCAATTAACGCTTCGGTATCTTTATCATTACCATGAAAAGTAAGCAGGTCTTGTAGAATTTTCACAGCATAAAACTTCATAGACAATGTATCTTTGGATTCTATTTTTTGTTTTGCAAAAGCATTGTAATCCGAGAAATAACTTTCGTTGTTGAGTTCAAATTTGTAAGCAGGTTTGATGATATCAGGTTCTTCATTCATATAAAAATCTACTGCACGATGAGCAAGAAAATCATACAGCGATGGACGAAATTTACGCGTGGAACTTATTTTTTTTTCTGTAACAGGAGAAGTATTATTGATGATAATGTCATCATAAATATTTAGAGATGTTCGTTTTAATGAATCAATATTTTGCAACGAAAGTTGATAGTGTTTGATGGTATGATCAATAATAGATTTTAAATCCCAGGTGTTAATGTCATCCATTTTGAAATCTACTGTTTGTGTGCGGTTATGGAATTTCCAGTGGTTGTTTTGATAAAATTGCCAATACATTTCAGCGAGGATGGAGTGTAAAACAGGCGTGAGCGGATATTTTGATTTTTTTATTTCTTTATCTAACTTGTCAATACTTTTTTGAACCGAATACTCTTCCATATAGGATTCTAATTTAATGCGATGAATAATTGTTTTTACAATTTGCGCCACATTGTTATCCAATTTTGCTTTCGTGTAAATTTCTTCTACTATCTGCAAGGCAGATTTTGTGAGCCCTTTTTTCATCAGGGAATCTACTTTGTTCCATGCGTTTTGATAAGTGCTTCCTTGCGGGAAAATGAGCATCTCCGCTTTTGACGTAATTACTCCGGTAATTGAAAGCGGAGAGAAGAAAGCAACTGCTGCTGTAATGATTAAAGTGAACAGCAACGATAAGAAAAAAATTTTTTTTGATTTCATTTGATTTATTTTTTAAAAATTATATTAACTATTTTTGAAAAAGCTTTTTGAATAATAATGCAAAGTAATCTATTTTTTTACAAACATGTAAAAATATTTTTACATGTTTTCTAATTAAATTTTTTGTTACTTTGTATTTTCATAAAATTGAAATGATGCTTAAAAAAAAAATCAATAAACCCAAACAAATCATCGGCAAAAGAATATTAGTTGATTTTCCCGAATTAGATATTTCTGGTATTGTCGCTAAGATTGATACTGGCACTTATACAAATACATTGCATTGTTACAATTTTTATACCAAAAAGGAAAATGGAAAAAAAATTCTTTGCTTTCAGGTGCTGGATCCAACTCATTCAACATTTAACGAACAGGAACATTGTTTTAGCGAGTTCAAAAAAAAGAAAATCAAAAATTCTTTTGGTGAAGTAGAAGAACGTTATGTGATAAAAACCAAAATAAGAATCGCAGGTAGAATGATAAAATCTATAATTTCACTGACCGACAGAGCAGATATGCGATATCCTGTTCTCATCGGCAGAAGATTACTGAAGAAAAAATTTATTGTGGATGTAGCAGAAATAAATATTTATGATTAACTTAATAAAATTATGTTTAAAAAAATTCTCATAGCCAATCGCGGTGAAATTGCACTTCGTATCATTCGCACTTGTAAAGAAATGGGCATCAAGACAGTTGGTGTTTATTCCACTGCCGACAAAGAATCGTTGCATGTAAAATTTGCAGATGAAGCTGTGTGCATTGGTCCACCGGCAAGTAAAGATTCTTACCTAAACATTCCAAGCATCATTGCTGCTGCTGAAATCACTAATGCAGATGCCATTCATCCTGGTTATGGATTTCTCTCAGAAAATTCCAAGTTCGCCCGCATCTGTACCGAACATGATCTTAAATTTATTGGACCAACTCCCGAAATGATTGATACTATGGGCAATAAAACATCGGCAAAAATAATGGCAAAGCAAGCTGGTGTTTTATGCGTTCCGGGATCAGAAGGACTGCTCAATGATTTGGATGAAGCAAAAAAAATTGCTACTGAAATTGGTTATCCGGTTTTGTTAAAAGCTACAGCTGGCGGTGGTGGAAAAGGAATGAGAATTGTTTTGGAAGAAAAAGAAATGGAACAAAATTTGGAAGCCGCTCGCCAAGAAGCACTCGCTGCATTTGGTAATGACGGGATATATATTGAAAAATTTATTGAAGAACCACGTCATATTGAAATTCAGGTTGCAGGTGACCAATATGGAAATGTATGTCATCTTTCCGAGCGCGACTGTTCCATTCAGCGCAGATATCAAAAACTCATGGAAGAAACTCCCTCTCCATTTATGACTCCTGAACTCCGTGATGCAATGGGAGAAGCAGCCATTAAACTTATTCGGTTAATAAAATATGAAAGCGTAGGTACTGTGGAATTTTTAGTAAATAAAAATCGCGAATTTTTTTTCATGGAGATGAATACTCGCATACAGGTAGAACATTCCATCACAGAAGAAGTGATTGATTATGATTTAATTCGTGAACAGATACAGATTGCTATTGGCGTTCCTATTTCAGGGAAAAATTATTTTCCGCAGAGACATTCTATTGAATGCCGCATCAATGCAGAAGACCCGCTAAATAATTTTCGTTCCTCTCCGGGAAAAATCACTTCGCTGCATAAACCGGGCGGACACGGTGTGCGAGTGGACACTCACATCTATGCCGGTTATTTAATTCCTCCTTTTTACGATTCTATGATAGCAAAACTCATTACCGTTGCACAAACACGCGGGGAAGCCATTGCCAAAATGCATCGCTCATTGGGAGAATTTGTAATTGAAGGTGTGAAAACCACAATTCCTCTTCATATTAAACTAATGGAAAATGAAGATTTCCAAAAAGGAAATTACACTACAAATTTTTTAGAAACACATAAACTCATGTAAAAATTGCTGATTCATGTCTATTCAATTTTTTTCTCAGAACATTTTATTCCTGCTGAAGAAAAAAAATATTTACAAAAAAATAATTCTTTCTGTTATCCAAAAAGAAAAAAAGAAAGTTGGAAATATTGATTTCATTTTTTGTAATGATAAATTTCTTTCATCGCTTAATAAAAAATATTTGAAACATAATACTTTCACAGATATTATCACTTTTGATTACACCTCTCCATTTATTGCACACCTACATAAGAAAAAGAACAAAGAAAAAATATCGTCAGATATTTTTATCAGCATTCCGCAAGTGAAAGAAAACTCAAAAAAATTTAAGGTAACATTTGAAAACGAACTGAACCGCGTAATGATTCACGGAATTCTTCATTTGTGTGGATATAAAGATAAAATTCCCGGAAAGAAAAAAGAAATGAAAAAGCGGGAGAATTATTATTTAAAAAAAATCAATTCATTTTTTTGTACCGGAGGAGGGACTTGAACCCACATGCCCGTAAGGACACACGATTTTGAGTCGTGCGCGTCTACCAGTTCCGCCACTCCGGCAAATTTTAATGAAAGTCAAAAATTTCAAATCCTAAATTCAAGATAGAAGATACTTAATCATTTTATGTATGCAAACGTACATAAAATTTTCATTATGGTTGCCAACTAAAACTTACTCCATCTCTGCCATTGTTATCATCAGTTTCTCTAATTTCTCTTTCACTTGTGTGGGCGAACAATCGTAATTATTCACGATGATGGCAAAGGAAATAAGATTCCCTTTTTTGCTCGTTACATATCCTGCATAACTACGCACACGTGTCATATATCCGCTTTTGGCGTGAATATTATTTTCGGCAGCAGTGCCTCTGCATAATTTTCCAAGTGTACCATTTTTCCCGGCAACAGGCAGACAATTGTAAAATTTTTCAAAGAGAACAGAATCTAATGTGATAACCCGGAGAATTTCAGAAAGTTGTTTTGTACTTACTAAATTCCATCGTGAAAGTCCGCATCCATCGTACATATAAAATCCTTTCATATCAACTCCTTTTGATTTCCAAAAGTTGGTTACAATGTTAATACCCGTTTGATATTCACCAAATTTAGTTTTCTTCATCGCAATTGTTTTTAATAAATGTTCAGCAAATAAATTGTTGCTTTGAAGATTGGTTTGATAAATAATTTCTTCAAGTGAGCGAGAAGTTTGAGTGTGCAATCGTTTTCTGGTTTCAAGTTTTAGATTTTTGTTTTCCAACTGTAAATCTCTTATTGTTGTTGGCTCTTTATCAATTACAACTCCGATTTTTATGAGCGAATTGTTGAGCGACTGGGCGCAAAACAAAGATGGATCAGAAATACTTCCTTCCACTTCGTAATTAGTTTTATTGAAGGGAATCGTTCCTCTCACATAGTGAAGTTCCTCGTATGGCGCTCCGTAAATAAATGCATTGTCAGAAGTGCCGCCTGTTTTTACATAGTTGATTATTTGCATTCCCGGAATTTCAGGAAATATTTTTGTAATAAAAGTTGAATCATCTTTCTTTGTTCCCGATTTGAAATAGAGAGCAAACTTATTGTCTTTAAAACTAAGTCCGCTTGCACCAGCACCGTAATAATTTCCCATATCGCCCCATATCCATGTGCAAGGAATCATTTCATCTTCAAATACAGAAGCATCAGCAATCACAGCGCCTTTTATTTTTTTTATTCCTTTTGATTTAATAATGGCAGCCCATTTATCTGTTAGTGAAACTGTATCATTTTTCTTTTTAAATGTTTCAGAATCAAGTGTAGGATCGCCTCCGCCTTTGATGTAAAGATTACCGTTAAGAGTTCCAAGATCTAATTTCCCATCATATTCCAGATAGGTTTCGTACTTAAACTTATGTCCGAGGATAGAAAGCGCAGCAGCAGTAGTAATAATTTTCTGACAACTTGCAGGAACTAATCCAAGTGTGCTATTGTATTCAGCAATAACAGAATCCTTTTTTACATCCAGCACGCAAACACTCCACGAAGCATATACAAAGTCAGTATCTCCTTGAAGAAGTGCGATTTGATTCCTGAGTTTTGATATTTGTGAAAAAGAAATCTTTTCAAACATCAGACAGCAAACAGTAAACAGTAAAATGTATAAATGAAATTGTTTTATTTTTTTTGACATTATTCCACTAAATTTTTTGCCAAAGTTATGTATAGTTTCGTTTGTTTTTCAATCTACATCAAAATGTTATCAGCAATTATTAATATCTGAAAACTATTTACCTTTGATATAGTCCAATAAGGACAAGAAAAGACATACTTATATCTACAAGTTAGGCACAATTATAAAAAATGACATCGGACAGAAAAAACTAACTTTGTTAAAAAAATTATTATGGGCATAGAACCATTCGGACGACTTGACAACGGTCCTGACATAAGAGAAAAAATACTTCCTTATTGCCGATTAAAGATGGGGGACATTTGGGAAGATAAAATAAGCGGACACAAAGTTGGAGTGCTTGACGCCACTAAACTTGACGATGTTTTAAAAATTTTTGGTAAAGACAAAGCAACACTTGCGGTGCAAGATCCACCCTACAATGTAATTGTCGGTGCTGAGAATACTGACAATCTTTTTAAGATGACTTTGAAAGAGTATATGATTTACTCCAAGAAATGGGTTGACAATAATTTGAAAATACTTTCCAAAAATTCAAGTTTATACATTTGGCTTGGCGCTGACCAAAAAGAACATTATCAACCGCTCCCCGACTTTATGATAATGATGAGAGATTATCCAAAATTAATTTCTCGCAGTTTTATTACAATGAGAAATCAGAGAGGTTACGGCACACAAAAAAATTGGATGGCAGTTCGGCAAGAATGTTTGTATTATACAAAAGGTAACGCATACTTTGATGTTAATGCGGAATACACCGACATACCAAAAATTCTTCGGGGTTACTACAAAGAAGTGAATGGACAGAAAACTGAAAATTTTGAAAGAAGCAAATCTGAAAATATAAGGGCAGGAAATGTTTGGGTTGATATTCAGCAAGTATTCTATCGCTTACAAGAAAATGTTCCGGGTTGCTACGCTCAAAAGCCATTAAAATGTATTGAGCGAATTGTAAAAGCAAGTAGCAAACAAGGAGATTTAATCACGGATTTTTTTGCGCACTCGGGAACAACTTTAATAGTTGGAGAAATGAACAAGAGAAAAGTTTTTACTTTTGACATTGACCCAATCTTTGCAGAACTTTCAATCAGACGACTTGAAAACTTCCGTAAAACTGGAGAAACTGGTTGGCAATTTGCAAACCCATTTCCAGAAATTTCCGACTTCATTATGGAGCAAAAAAAATCAAATGAAGAAATAGAATTACAAAACAATCCTTTAGCACAAACTTCTCTTTTTTAATATGGAAAAACTTACTGCACAACTTGACAAGTTGATTGAGCGACTTGAAAGTTCAAAGGATTTCAGAGAAGAACTTAAACAACTTCGTTCTATTTTTCCTTTCAGCGAATACGAATATATTATCTCAACTCTTTTCAGTCATACGAAAATAACTTTTGAAGAATATTTGGACATTCGTAATTCTTACATTGATCGAAATCTTTATCTCTACATATTTGAAATATCTGCACCTCGTGGCTTTGGTGATATTTGGGCTTTCGGACATTTAAAACAACTCGTTCCTGAATTTGAAAGACCGACAAAAAAAATTGACGCAAAATATACTGGAGAATATGATTTGATTTTACGGTGGACAAATAAAAACAAAGAACATCTCATAAAAATTGAAGTGAAAGCATCGCGAGCAGTTGACTTTGAAAAAGCAGACCAACCACTTTACATAAAAGCTCTCACTATTAATAGTAAACGACCTTTTGATATGAACTTTCAACAGATAAAACCAAAATGTTGTGATGTGTTTATCTGGATTGCAGTTTGGAGAGATGAAATAAAATACTGGGTTCTTACTTCTGACGAAGTTCAGAAAAACAAATATTACTCAAAAGGACAGCATAGGGGAAACACTGACGAGGGGCAATTGCACCTCAACCAAGACAACATAAAGGATTTTAAAACTTTATTGACTTCTTCAACAAATTTAAAGCAAGCAGTAGCGAGTGCATATTGCCGACAGAAAAAAATAAAATAACAATAACAATTCGCAATGTACAATAATCAATGACCAAACGATTACATCAATCCATTGTCTTATATTTTTTTTTCATTTCATCTTCTTTTTCTCAAGATGTAAAATTTTCCCGTATTGGTTCTGAATTAGGACTTTCACAGCAGACGGTAAATTGTATCATGCAAGATAGCAAAGGGTATATGTGGTTTGGAACGCAGGATGGATTGAACAGATTTAACGGTTACGAAATGACTGTCTTCAAACACAATCCTTCCGATTCTAATTCCATTTCTAATAACTATGTGGAATGTTTGTATGAAGATAAAAAAGGCAATATTTGGATTGGCACACGTGGCGGAGGACTCAATGTTTTTAATTCTCTGTTGAATATCTTTACTCGTTTTCAGTACAATGACTCTAATACTAACTCGCTGAGCAATGATAATGTAAAGTGCATTTATGAAGATATAAACGGAACTTATTGGATTGGCACATCTTTCGGTCTTAATTCTTTTGATGGACATAAAAATTTTTTTGTAAGATATTTACAACAAGCCGTAGGGATTATTTATGCCGATAAAAAAAATCGCCTTTGGATTGGCACTTACGATGGAGGACTTGTTCTTTTTGACACACGAAGTAAAAAATTTTCCTATTACAATGAATCTGATCATGCATCACAATTTTTTCGTATCAAAGCCATTACCGAAGATAAGTCGGGTATTCTATGGATAGGAACTGATGATGGAGGACTAATATCATTTGATTCGGAAAAGAAAACCTTTCACAGATTTCTCTCTCAAAAAAATTCTTTCGGACAAACTATCAGTAACAAACGTATTTTTTCATTAGTTGTTGACGATGCTAATGTTCTTTGGATTGGATTAAAAAACGATGGTTTTATTTGCTATAACACATATAGTAATACGTTTTCTTATTACCGCCACAATGAATATGATAATCAAAGTATCAGCAGCAATAATATCAACTGCATTTACCGCGACAGAGAAGGTAATATTTGGATAGGAACAGAAGGCGGAGGAGTAAATGTACATTTTCCGCATGCTATGCGGTTCAGACATTATCACCGCGATGTTACCAATGAAAAATTCTTTCAGTCCAATGTTGTTTTTTCAATTCTGCAAGATGCCGAAGGAATTATATGGGTTGGAACCATGAACGGAGGCATCACAACTATTGATCGCGTGAACAATGTTTTTAATAATTACGGCGATGGAACTTCTAATTCGCTTTCCAATGCTAAGAGCAATAGCTTACTTTCTTTTTTTGAAGATAAAGACGGCTTGATATGGGTGGGCACTTGGGGTGGAGGCGTAAATACTTATAATAAAAAAACAAAAGCCATCGTCCCTATTAAAGAGCGAGGTGCCATCACTTGCATTTCGCAAGGTCATAAAGATATTATATGGTTCGGAGAATATGGCAGAGAGCAGGGACTCTTTGCATATAACAAATCAGCCAAAAATATTTCCCGCTATTCTACAGAGGATGGACTTTCTTCTAATAACATTTTTAGTGTATACGAAGACAAGAATCAAAGAGTATGGATTGGCACTTCTGATGCAGGATTAAATCGGTTAGATTACAAAACCGGAAATGTAAAAATATATCAATATAAAAAAGGACAAAACTCTATAAGCAACAACACAGTTAATTGCATTTACGATAATGGAAATGGAGCATTGTGGATTGGCACTTCTAACGGACTGAATAAGTTTGACATCAAAACAGAAACATTCACTCCTTATTATGAGTCCGATGGAATTGCAAATGCAAGTATCTGGGGAATATTTGGTGATAAAAAAGGTATTCTTTGGATTAGCACCAACAATGGCATTACCAGATTCAACCCGAATATAGAAAACAAAGACGGAAGTGCTTTCAAAAACTTTACTATTCACGATGGTTTGCAGGGACAAGAGTTTGCTCAGGGTTCATACTTCCAGAATAAAAATACAGGAGAAATATTTTTTGGTGGATTAAACGGATTTAATTCTTTTTTTCCCGACAATATTTCTGACAACAAACATATTCCCTCTGTATTCATTACTTCTTTTAAAAAATTCGGTAAGGAAACAGAAACAGACACCAGCATCAGCGATAAAAAACATATTGAACTTTCGTATAAAGATAATTTCATTTCGTTTGAATTTGTTTCATTGGACTACACTTTTTCTGCCCGGAATCATTATTCCTTTAAGATGGAAGGATTAGACAATGATTGGTCGCCTCCATCTACAAGAAGATATGTGAGTTACACTAATCTACCGGGTGGCAATTATATTTTCCGAGTGCGTGGCTCCAACAGTGATGGCGTTTGGAATAATGAAGGTGCTGTGCTTTACATTACCGTGATTCCTCCCTGGTGGAAAACAAATATCTTCTATGTATTTTCTATTATTTTCTTCATCGCTTTGGTATTCGGATTTATCCATTACAGGACAAGTGCTATTGAAAAAGAAAAAAAGATATTAGAAGTCAAAGTAGAAAAGCGTACTGCTGAACTAGCTCAAAAAAACAAAGACATTACAAGCAGCATTCAATATGCCAAACGTATTCAGGAAGCCATACTTCCTCCTCTGCAGGTTATCAATAAACACTTTCCTGAATCATTTATTCTCTACAAACCAAAAGATATTGTTAGTGGCGACTTTTATTGGTTTGGAGAAAAGAGCGGCAGAAAAATAATTGCCGCAGTTGATTGCACAGGGCATGGAGTTCCCGGTGCATTTATGAGTATGATTGGCACTAATCTGCTGAACCAGATTATTATGGAAAACGGAATTATTGAACCATCTGCCATTCTTTCTGCTCTTGATTATGGAGTTCGCTCTGCATTAAAACAAGGAGTATATCCCGGACATTTGAGCGAAACCACCGATGGTATGGACATCGCCATTTGCTCTGTTGACATAAACCATGTATCAGGCAAGACAAAAGTGCAGTATTCAGGTGCGATTCGTCCACTAATCATCATTAGTAATAACAATCAGGAACGAATAGAAGGAAATAAATTCCCCATTGGCGGCTCGCAGTATGATACAGAGCGAATATTTACAAACCATGTTAAATTCCTGAATAAAGGCGATTTGTTTTATATGTTCTCTGATGGTTATGCAGACCAGTTTGGCGGCGAAAAAGGAAAAAAATTTATGATGAGGCGACTATACGAACTCATTCATAATATTCAGAATCATCCTATGAAAGAACAGGAAATAATTATGGACAAAACTATTGAAGATTGGAAAGGTGATTATCAGCAAGTGGATGATATACTGGTGATAGGTATTAGAGTGTAGAGATGCGATGATAACATCTCTTTCTTCTATAAATCCTTTTTGATTTGTTCGTCATGGCTGGATTGACCCGCCATCAATTTACATTTTACATTTTACATTTTACATTTTACATTTTACATTTTGCATTTTACATTTTGCATTTTGCATTTTACATTTTACATTTTGCATTTTACATTTT
Organism: Bacteroidota bacterium; assembly: GCA_043804035.1. Lineage (GTDB taxonomy): Bacteria > Bacteroidota > Bacteroidia > Palsa-948 > Palsa-948 > JAZDJJ01. The sequence continues at coordinate 4,288 of JAZDJJ010000182.1, read as the reverse complement.
ACATTTTGCATTTTACATTTTGTATTTTACATTTTACATTTTACATTTTGCATTTTGCATTTTACATTTTACATTTTACATTTTACATTTTACATTTTGCATTTTACATTTTACATTTTACATTTTACATTTTACATTTTACATTTTACATTTTGATTTCTTCTATAAATCCTTTTTGATTTTTATCCCGTTTATGTATAATTATCAATTTTATGTACGATTGGTAGACCGTAACCAGACAAGTAAAAAATATTGGAAATAACACCCAGTGGCAAGACAAGAAAATATAATTTTAAACGGCAATACTTCATGGAAAGTGCAGTACTAAACATCGCCACTGAAAAGCAACCGCCGAAACCGTCAGGTGCAATGTTGAAAAAAAATACTTGTTCATATAAAAATAATTTTTACATTCGCATATCGGATTGTAAGACAGAAAAAAACTATGAATAGATCACCACAAAAGTGAAGCGAGAAACAAGTTAGCGGGCATTGTAAAACGACACCAATGAAACAAGTAATACTAATATTGACTTCAACAATTTTGCTGACAAGTTTTACGGTTCAGACGATTTATATTGACCCAACAGGAACGTACCAACTTGACAGCAAGACAAAAAAGAAGAATGGAGAGACTTATGGCTACTCCGGACAAATTCAAGTTAAAAAAACAGGATCCGACAAAATAGTAATGACATTTGAAGTAAATAAAGGTGCACCAAGTTATAACTTAGGTTCATTTGTAGACACAATAAGTTATAAGGAGAACAAGGCAATTTATACAGACCCAGAATCTGACTCTACTTGCAAAATTACTTTTGAATTTGACAAAAAGGGAATAACGGTGAAAGAAGAAACTGCTGACTATAATTCAGGCTGTGGCTTTGGACACGCAGTTGTTGCAGACGGATTTTATAAAAGAATTTCAAACAAGACCCCTATTTTGACCGAACCATTAACAGGAGAAAAACTTGAGAGATAAACAACGACCCGCTAACAGGCATTTGCTTTCAGGGGCGGGACAGTGGCTCGTTGGACAGAAAAGTAATAAATTAAACGGCAATACTTCATGGAAAGTGCAGTACTAAACATCGCCACTGAAAAGCAACCGCCGAAACCGTCAGGTGCAATGTTGAAAAAAAATACTTGTTTATATAAAAACAATTTTTACATTCGCATATCGGATTGTAAGACAGAAAAAAACTATGAATAGATCATCACAAAAGTGGTGCGAGAAACAAGTTGGCACCAATTTTAAAAATCAGACATAGTTTGCAAAAACATTAAGATAAAAACCATATCTTTACAAAAAATTTAACAATGAAAGCAATTGAAATAACAGGCAAAATTGAGAAAGCGGGACTTTTGAAACTCGACTTTCCAATAGACCTTCAGAGAAAGCAAAAAGTCAAAGTCATCATCCTATACAACGAAGACGATGACATTAACGAAAAACTATGGCTGACCGCTATTTCAAACAATCCTGTTTTTGAATTTTTGAAAGACAAAGGCGAAGACATTTATTCAATTCTTGACGGCAAACCTATCAAAAAATGAAATATAAAATTGTGCTCGTTCCTTTTCCGTTTGACGACTTTTCTGAAACTAAAGTCAGGCCGGCAGTTTGCTTGACAGAAAAAATCGGGAAATACAATCACATCGTAATAGCATTTATCACAAGTCAAACTCCTCCTGACAAAACACCAACAGATATTGTTTTAGAAAAGAGTGATGAGACAGGACTTAAAATAAATTCAATGCTGCGGCTCCACCGATTGACGACAATTCCATTTGACCTTATCAAAAGGCAACTTGGACAAGTTCCATCACACAAAAAAGTTGAAATTCAAAATAAATTGTTCCGACTGTTTGGACTTAAATAAAATAAAAACTGGTGCTAACAATCGTTTGCTGTCAGTGGCGGACAGTGGCAAGACAGGAAAGTAATAATTTTAAACGGCAGTGCTACGTGGAAACTTCAGTGGTAAACATCGCCACCGAAAAGCAACCGCCAAACCGTTAGTGGCAAGGCATTGACGACCGTGCTATTTTGAACACTTGTGCTTGAAAAATCTGTACCTTTGTTTAGATAAATTTTTAAAAATGACACAAAGATTTTACATAGACACTTCAGTAATTGGTGGGGTTTTTGACTCTGAATTTGAGGAACATTCAACTATTTTGATGGAAAAAATTAAAATAGGACAACTCAAAGCCGTAATATCAGAAGTTACCGAGACAGAAATTTCAAAAGCCAGAAAAGAAATTCGTAACTTTTTCGCTTCACTCCCCAAAGACAGCATTGAATTTGTGGAAATCACCAAAGATGCTACTAAACTTGCAGATACTTACATACAAGAAAATATTGTCGGAAAAACCCACCGAGACGATTGCTTACATATCGCCATTGCGACAGTAAATCGGGTTGACATTTTAGTCAGTTGGAATTTTAAACACATCGTTAATATTTACCGTATTCGGGGTTACAATTCAGTTAATATACGACTTGGTTACCCTTCACTTGAGATTCGTTCACCCAAAGACATCGTAGACAATGAAAATGAAATCTAAAAAAACAAAAAAAACATTTGACGCAGTTAAAAGTATGCGTAAAATCCGTGACAAAATTTCGCTTGAAATTGCAGATATGACCTTTGAACAATTAAAGGCATATTTTAAAAAACAGCGACTTCAAGTTGCGAAATGACATTTGCCCAGCCGCTAACAACGGGTTTAATAAATGCTGGCAGACAATTTTGTATTTCAAAAGCCCGCACATCGCAAGCCCCAAACCATCAGGTACAATGTCGAAAACAAACCAAATAATATGACAACAACAATTACCGCAGACACATTAATGAATTCGCACACACTAATAAATTCTCAAGGAATTCAGTGGACAATTGCGATTGCTGCATTGATTGGAGCATTGGCATGGGTTCCTTGGATAGTGAAAAAATTGGGAAATCAAAAATTGATATTAAAATTGTTTCACTGGTATATGCTCCTAACCAGACATATACTAACAGAAGTTGTAATTTGACAATAAATGGTATAGGTTACTTTTTAAAAATAAACTTAACAGTTCTTCATAAAGACTTTTATCAAAAAAATCTCATAATATATGTTAAGTACCCGACAAGAGACAATTATATCAAATCTGAAATATTTGTTCCATCAAATTATTCAATCACACTTGAAAATAATAGACTGACTTTGAATATAGACAAATCTAAATTGCTTCAATTTAATTCAATAATACCTAAAAATAAGATTACTTCAAATTACGTTACTTTCATCGTAGACAAGGCAAATTATGAAGATTTTGAAAGCATCAAATTTGAATTTATAGACTTTTCTTTTAAGACGAGAGAATTTATAATTAAAAGGTCTGAAATGGACTTCAACAACATATTATTTGAAAACGAAATATGGAATTAACACTATGCATAACAGCAAGCCTGCGGAACGTTATGGGGCATTTTAAAGACGACAAAATATAAATCAATAAAAACAATAAATATGAGAGTACATTTTGACGAATTGTTTACCAACCAAAATGGAATGGTACAACCAAAGGCACCAGTACATATTAACGGAGTAACTATGTCCCCTGGAGTTAGCTTTGGTGGAGGAGTTTCTTTTGGAGGTGTTGACTTGACAAAATACATTGGTAAATATTTAGAAGTTGATAGATTGCCTAATGGCGTTTACGACATCAAGGGCGTTTACAATTAAAATATTCAATAGCATCCGGTTGACACACATCTAATTTGACAATTTCATATTCTTCCATAAGGACTTGTAAGGACAATAGAAAATCAATCGGTGCTTTTATCTGTCCTGTTTCAAAAACAAGACTTGCATTTTTGGTGAATCTTACATCACCGACAAGATAAATATTGTTCATGTTGTTCATTTAAAATTAAGTAGACAGAAAACCTGCCTGTAACACTGCATTTGCATTAGCGGGTAGACTTGCTCTTATTTCCATTTTTTAGTTATATTTACTTTTGTGCAATCGGACTGCTGAATCACTTTTAATCCCACCTACGCAAGGTGCCGTTACAAAACAATGTACTCAAAGGCATTTCCCAGAAAGGAATTACACAAAACAATGTACACGAGGGCATTTCCCAGAAAGGAATTACACAAAACAATGTACTCAAAGGCATTTCCCAGAAAGGAATTACACAAAACAAGCCACGCGAGGGCAAATCGTAGCACGAATTACGCAAAACAAGTTGCACGAGGGCCAATCCTGAAAAGTTTTACGTCCGTGCAGTTG
>JAZDJJ010000181.1:0-9327 GCA_043804035.1 Bacteroidota bacterium | reverse complement strand
GTTCCAAAAATTGATTTCGTCATTGCGACTGCGAGGCACGAAGCAGGAAGCAATCTCTATTTCTACATGAAAAAACAGATTGCTTCAGTCGTTCCTCCTTCGCAATGACGTTTATTTGTATTTTTAGAACTGCCCTAAAGTTTTCTCCTTAATGCGAGGGATTTTCCCCCAGAATAAAACAGTAATAATAAAAAGTGGAAAATTAATAGAGGTATTAACTATTACAGAAAAAAACAATCATTGAATTACAATCTCCGTTCTTCTGTTTTTTGTTCTTCCTTCAGGATTATCAGAACCATCAGGATTTTCATTCACTGCAATCGGCTTGGACTCTCCATAACCAATTGTTTTCATTCGGCTTTTGTCAATGCCTTTTGATGAAAGATAAACAGCCACTGCATTTGCTCTGCGTTTGGAAAGAGCAAGATTATAATTTTCAGAACCCTTTGAATCGGTATGACCTGCGACTTCTATTTTGGCTTTCTTGTTCGTGTTCTTTAAAAAGTTAACTACTTTATCTAATTCAAATGTAAATTCCTTTTTGATATCCGATTTGTCGTAATCAAAAAGAATATTGTTGATAGAAATGGTGGTTACCGTAGAAGATGTGCCGCTTGTTGTTGTAGTTGTCGTAGTGGTAGCGGGTTTTGTTGTTTCTGTAGCGATAGATTCAGGTATAGTCGTAGAAATTACCGGCTTTGCAGTATCTTTTTTTATTGCAATTATTATTGCAGAAGTATTTACTGACACTTCGTTGTAAAGAGGCAATTTTGTTTTATCAACTTTACTTAAAAATTCAGAATAGTTTGCTGTTCCTGAATTAGCAAATTCTGATTCAATGTTAAAGAATGCATTTTTGAAAACAAACGGCTGTCCCGGCTGAGTGAAAACAAGTTCCTGATATATATCATAAACCTTACATTGCTTTGGAATATAAATATCTGTATGAGCAGGTTCAATGCCTGTTGTATTCAAAGTGAAACGATAATTTTTACCATGCTCAAGTTTCATAGAATAGATTGAATTCTCTATGTCAAACTTTTTAATTTCCTTTCCGGATTCTTTTTCAGTAACAGTGATAGTACCTTTAGTAATTCCAATTGCCAATCCTTTGATTTTAGTTTCTTTAAATTCATCGCAGAAGTCAATTGCATAAATATCCATATCACATGTTCCGTCAATTGCATGCGCAGAAGATGAATAATATATTCTATCATTTTTATTTGCAATAGTAAAATAAATATCATCTCTGGGAGTATTAATCGGATAACCGATATTCTGTGGTTCCATCCATTTCCCATTTTGTTTTTCTGATTTAAAAATATCAAAGCCCCCCATGCTGTTGTGCCCTGTTGAAGAGAAATACATAGTATTACCATCCTGCGAAATATAAACTGCATCTTCATCATATTTTGTATTGATAGGTTCGCCAAGATTTACTAATTCGCCCCATGAACCGTCTGACTGTTTTTTAGAAAGATAAATATCTCTTCCACCTATTCCGTCTTCCTTGTCGCTTACAATATACAATTCATTTCCTGCCAAAGTAAAACCAAAAAAACTTGTTTCCCATGCTTTGGTATTCACATTTGCTTCTTTAAAGAGAATATCCGGTTTTGTCCATGCATTACCTAAAAGATTACTGTAAAAGAATGTCCCTTGCCTCACACCTTTATAGAAATAAATTTTCTTTCCGTCAGGAGCAATACTAATAACAGCTTCATGTTTTTTTGTGTTAATTGAAGGACCAATATTGAATGCCTGTCCCCATATTCCTTTTTTTGAAAGTCCCGAAACATAAATATCTTCAAAGTACTTATTATCTAAATCAAGTTTATTTCCGGTGCTGCCTTCCCGCCTTGTAGTAAAATACATCACCGAATCGTTAGCAGAAAACACTGTGCCGTAATCATCAAAATCACTGTTTACTCCTCTGCCAACATTTGTAATAGCATAATGATTTGTCTTTCCATTAATCGTAATTTTTTCTATAGGAAATTTGATAAGTTCTTTTCCATAATTGCACATTTCAATGCTATGACGGACATTATTTTTTAGTTCATCTTCTTCGTCCTGCATCAACTCCTCAGTGCCGTAAGTTTCCAGCAATGACAAGTATATTTTGTAATATTTTTCTGCCTGATTAAAATTCTCAGTCAGGTGATAAGCATTAGCCAAGAAATAAAAGGTCTCGCCAATAGTATCTTTGGAATACTTAATGGATTTTTTAAAATAAGATATTGACTTTGGCTGCTGATAGTTAGAGTAATACGTTTTGGCTTGTTCAAAATTGTACATCGGATTAGTGGAATCTATTTTTAGTAGTTCTGCATATTTCATATTAGCGACAGAGTAGTTACCTTTTTCAAATTCTCCGCGAGCTGTTTTTAATAATTTCTTTTCTATCTTTTTTATTTCTTTACTTGAAAATTTACCATACGGTTCTTGCCCTTGTGTCCAAGCGATGAAAGGGAAAAGAAGAAGAAAAAAAAATAAATAATTTGAATTGTTTCATAAATAATAATATGAATTCAAGTTACATAAGTAACTTTTCAATTAGACAAACCTACATAAAAAAAATTAATTACATATAAATAGGTCAAAATCAAAAAAATTTGGCATTGCTAAAATAGTATAGATAATCAAATGTAATATTCTGATTATGATATATAAATTCCATAAAAACTATACTGAATTAGCAAAGCCAAACTGATTACAATAAATATTTTTCTCTCCGATAACTATGCAAAAAAAATATCAAAAACCATAATGAAAATTAATGAATAGTCCTCTGCCGCGAGTGCTGTATCCCATTATCTCCTGATAAGAAACATCAAAAAGATTTTCAACCCTAACAAGCATAGAAACGTTATCAGAAAATTTTATTCCTGTCAAAAAATCTACAAGCGTGTAAGCATCAACAGAATTAGTTGCCTGCGCTCCTCCGGGACCTATCATGGGATTAAAAAAAATATCTTTCCGACTGGCAACATACTTAACATTCGTTTTTAAAAATATTTTTTTGACTGGATAATAAATTAAAGAAAGATTAGCCGTACAAGGTCTGCGGGTTAATCCTTCTACACGAATATCATGTGTGATAAATTTTCCACTATTAAAAAGTTGAACATGATTGCATTTGGTCTTAGCGGTATCAATATTTGCCATAGAAAAATCCTGATTGCCGCGGATGTATGAAAAATTACATGACATAGAAATCTTTTTTCCGACAGGAGCAAAAATTCCAAGTTCTATTCCTTCGGTAGTTAGTTTCCCAAGATTAAGATATGTTGAACCACGGAAATCATTATAGCCAAGAGTAGCAATACTGGTATTTTTATTCCAAAGAGAAACGAAATCAACAACGTCTTCTGTAATAGTTTTAAAATAAGCAACTCTAACATTAATTTGCCCACTGATATTCTGATAAAGTCCTAATTCTTGGCTTATTGATTTTTCAGGACGAAGATTGATATTACCCATAGCGATTCCAGATACCATGTCTTTTTCTATAGCGTGCAGTTCATATAATGAAGGTGCGTTATATCCGGTAGAAAGATTAGCATACAAATTAGTAGTTGAAGAAATTTTTACCATAGGATTCACCTGATAGGTAATATTACTACCGAAAGTGTTGTTAATGCTGCTTCTCGCTCCAAACAAAACAGATAATGCTTTTAGATTTTTCCAAAACATATCACCTTTCACATCAGCAAGAAGAAAAAAATTATTAGTTCGCGATACAAGATTCAGTGAATCATAATCGGATTGATAAGTAAAAGGTCCCCATTTGTTTGAGTAATAATAATATTTCTGATTCATTGTCTGTTCATTCTCACCACCACCAAAAACAAAACAGATTTTTTTACGGCTGAATGAAAATTGAATCTCATTATTTAAAGTTGTTCCTGAATGAGTTGACTCAGAAAAAGTTTTATCTGTATTACCTTTCGTATCTATAACAGACGAATCATCAACAGCAAACTGATTAAAGGCGGAGAACCCACCTTTAAGAGAAACAGAAAAACCGCTATCTGCTTTATAAGAAATACCATAAGTACTCCAGTTCCTGTCAAATTTTAATTTATAGTTATCGTCATTTTTATATGCACCATCATCAATATCGGTTTCCATTTCAATAATTTTGTAATGATAAAATAAATCCCATTTTTCATTTTTAAAGCCGGCTTTTCCTCCTGCATCCAACATGTTATAATTATCTTTATCGTGTATTTTAAAAGGAGCCGATGTAGCAGTATCAATAGTTGCATCAAGTCCATTATCATTCTGGCTGTTGATATTCATATTCAGATAACCTCCTTTTGGACAAGAATAATTCAAAAAAATACTCTCGGCAGTTTCCGAAGTTCCTTTTCCGAAGGTCCCTGCTTTACCATCAGCGCTGATATTTATTCCGTCTTTCATTTTTTTATTCGTGATGATATTAACAACACCACCAATAGCAGATGAACCGTAAAGAGTGCTATGAGAACCTCTGACAATTTCAATTTTGTCAACATCCGATAAAGAAAGTTCAGAAATATCAATTGCACCGTTAGGCGAAGATGGATCTGTGATAGCAATTCCGTCAATCATTATTACTGATTGATTACTGTTTGCTCCACGCATGAAGATGCTTTGATTAGTTCCCGGATTTTGACCGCTACCTACCACATAAATTCCCTCGTAAGCAGATAAAAGTTCTCCAACAGATTGAGCACCGGATTTTTGAATATCATCGTTACTAATGACTGTAACGCTGCGTCCTACTTCATCAATTTTCTTTTCAGTTCTTGTAGCCGAAATAATTACTTCCTGAAGATGCTGTGCATCAGCAGTATCTATTTTATTTACTGCTAATGTGTTTAACTTCTGTATCGTATCCGAAGATGTTTTCCATACATTCTTGTTCCGCAAAGGAATACGTCTCTGAGAAAAGGAATTTTCGTTTAGCATAAAAAAACACAAAATAAAACAAAGGCAGAATGATTTGCTGATGCAGAAATCAACATTCTTGAGTTGTTTGCAAAAAATTGTTTTCATAATTGTAAATTGTTTTGTGTTTGTATTCTGTTGTTCCACCGCAGCAGAAAACAAACGATTATAAATAATTATACGAACCATTTCTTACAGCGGGAGGAGAAGAAAGCATGATAAAGGAAAGAAGAAAAACTCTATGTATTTTTCATCTTTCGCTTTTTCCCGAAGCGTAAATGGAACTGGAGGTGGTCCCAGTATTTTTTTGCATTGGCAGGTCTTCTGGCTTGTTCTGTTTCATTGCCTTCCCTTCTTATTTTTACGAAAGTGGCTTGTTACTGAAACTCTGTAGATAATTTATTACAAAGCGAACTTACAGCAGCGGGAACTGCCTCCGATTTTAACGGAGTTCCCTTTTCAGTCCGATATTATTCAGACAACCAATGCGTGGCAAATATAAAAAAATATTCACTTCACTTTAGAAACCAATAAACTATGGCTAATTCTTATGATAAGGTGCTGGAAAAATAATTGTCTTGCAGTATCTTCGTCCGTCAGTTGGCTGATGATTTAAAAAACCTTATCTTTTTCTGATAACCTTAGTAGAAAATAAGATACGATAGCAATAATTCAACCTTATTACCTTATTAACAAATAAAATGAAAATAGAGTACAACAACTTATCCACCCATTAAAATAAGGTAATAAGGTTACAATGTTTAAACCATGAATTTTTTCTTTCTACTAAGGTTAAAAAAAGGGAATAAGGTGTTAAGAAAATAAGGTATAATTGAAGGAAATACGACATTAGATTACAGTTCCAAACCTTTCCAGCACCTTATCATAAGAATTATCCTGAGCTTGCCGAAAATATGTGTAATTGAAAATTTTATGTAGGTTTGTCGTATTCAAATTATGGTTATTGAGCTTGCCGAAATAGAAATTTAATAATTGATCTAAATTTTGACATAATCCCCAATGAAATTACCACGACACTCTATCAACCTCCGAGTTGCGCATACCCTATTGAAATAGGGGGATTGTCGACGCTGAGAGATGAAAAGGTGCGGGTATAAACAAGTTATGTGTCTCATGCTAAAAGACAGACAACAATGAAACAACCACACGACAATTGGGCAACATATTATGATTTTGTTTATGAAAGAACTTTCGGGAGTTTTTATAACAACTTGACAACCGAAACCATAAATATTATCAATCAAATATTGCCAAGCGGAATAATCATTGACTTTGGAGCAGGTACAGGACGACTTTCGTTTCCGTTGATCGAACAGAACTATTCTGTAATTGCTGTTGAGAGAAGCAACGGAATGGCTGAAGAATTCAAACGAAAGGCTAGTAATTACAATCTCGATGTTGAAATTCACAATTGCTCAATTTCAGACTACCAAAATGGGAATGCTGATTTAGCAATAGCACTTTTCACAGTATTAATCTATTCAATAACAGAAGAAGAACTTTCAAAAAACATCAAGAATATTTGCCAACACATAAAGCAAAATGGATATTTCTTTTTTGACTTACCAAATACAGTTTTCTTTAATGCAGGTCGTTTGACAAATATTGAGACAGCTAATTTTAGACGTGTTGTTGAATTAACAAGTAATAACGAAAACGATATTTACACCTATAAAGAAAAATGCAGTGGAATATTCAATGAACAAGAATTCAACTATGAAGATGAATTCAGTATTAGATATTGGAAATTAAACACTCTTGACAAGTTACTAACTGAAAATGGTTTTAGTGATACTCACAAAACTTTTCCTCAATTTAATTCAACAGGTTCTACTTACAAATTATACCAAAGACAATGAAACCATTTAAAATAACATTATTCAAAGGACATCCGATTATAAAGGACGGAGAAAACATAATACTAATTGACACAGGAGCACCCTCGACAATTCACTCTTCTGATAGTTTAACTTTCTGTTCGGCAAGTCATGGTTGTTCCAAAAACTATATGGGGTTGACAGCTTCAAAAATATCAGAAATGCTCGGTACGGAAATAACAACTTTGCTTGGGGCAGACATTCTATCGGACTACAAAATAATGTTTGACTATAAAAATGAAGTGGTTGAGTTCAATAAACAAGAAATTGCCTTTGAAGGAACTGAAATTGGAATTTCAAATTTTATGGGCATGCCGATTATTGAATTGTATATTGACAACCAAAAACTCAAATTCTTTTTAGACACGGGAGCCAAACTTTCATATTTATCAAATACCATTACAAGTAGATATGAAAGTATTGGAACTGACGAAGACTTCTATCCGGGAGTTGGCAATTTTGAAACTGAGTGCTTTGAAATTTCGACAAGGTTTGGAGAAGAAAACTTTACTGTGAAATATGGAAATCTACCATCATTACTTCAAATGACTTTAATGTTAGGTGGAACAAACGGAATTATAGGTTTTGACTTTTTCAATAACTTTAAAGTTGTTCTTGATTTAAAAAACAACAAATTGAAATATGCATAACAGACAGACTGAAAAAGTTTCTAGATAGGAATTATCATATTATTTTTTTTTATCCAACCCATTCGCCATTGAAGAAACGAAAATAAAAATATAAGGTTAAAAAAATATTTCCAAGTAAGATGAATAAAAATGCTGAACGGCTGATGGTTTTTTTTTCAGATGAGAGAAGTAGAAACAAGATGATGTAAAGAGTCAGTCCTTCAAATTTCAGAAATGTTTGAATATGCTCGTAACTTCCGAACAAAAGCCAGAAAACAGAAAGGAAAAAAAATACTAATAATCCCTGTCGTAAGTTAAAACGAATATTCTTTAAAAAATAGTATAAGCAAATCATAAAAAATGGAGTGGCATACACAAAACGATTTAAACTAAACAAACTTCCTCCCCTGAATAATAAAACAAATAAGGAAATACCTGCTAAATAAAGAATAGAAAACAAAAGTAATTTAGGAATTTTCAGTTCTTCTTTCCTGATAAAAATTACAAGTAATCTGAAAATAAAAATTACTGCAATCGTTCCAATTAGTAAAGCAGTTCCATCCAGCATTACAATTTTTCCACCAGCCCAGGATGTAAGTGTAAGTTGAGGCAATTGAAGACGATTATCCCATCTTTTTTGTGAATCAAAAAAACTAAACCATTCGCCTGTGTAATAATGCTGAAGAAAAAATGTTGTAAAAAGTCCGGCAATAACAGCAAGTGAATAGATGCTTCCATTCCTAATACTTAAGACAATTTTATTTTTGTTCATAAAAAATTCGGTAATCCAAATTGCAGGAAGAAAAATAAAAGTAACAGGTCTTGCTAAACTGCACAGAAAAAATCCGACGATAATCATCCAAAAATGATTCTTGTAAAATCCTGTTAATAAGACAATGGCTGAAAAGAAAAAAACTGCTTCTGTATAAGGCAAAAACATAAAAATCAAACTCGGAAAAGAAAGCAGCAGAAAAAAATATTTATCAATATTTGGATTGAGGATAAGATACAGAAAAGAAAAAGACAATAAAAAAATAATGCCATTCAAAACAGAAATACCTATAGGAGATAGTGAAATAAATTTCCATAAAAAAGGAAACAACGGAAAGAAAGCAGTGCGAAAATTCTGATATCCCTTTTCTTTAATGAAATTATAATGTTCAGCGTCCCAGTGCAGAAAGGAATTTTCTGAAAATATTTCTTTTTTCCCGAAGAATACCAAGAGGAAATAAAAAAGTAAAAATAACAGCAAATAAAAAAGTAGGGAAAATAAAAAGTTTTTTATAAAAATTTTGTACATTAGTTTAATTCAATTAGGACTTACGCATAAAAGTAAAAATATAAGTTAGAATATACAGTTTCATTGTTTCATTGTTTCCTGCCTGCGCAGGCAGGCATTGTTTTATTGTTTCATTGTTTTATTGTTTGGCAGGGCAGTTCTAAAAATCCAAAATATCCGGCAAATTTCGGCAAAGCTCAATTACCAAGCTCAATACGAGCAGGAAAATAAAGTGCAGTTCCAAAAATTCAAAAAAACATTTAACCACGAAGGTCACCAAGAAATCACAGAGTTCACAAAACATTGATTTTATTGATTTCTTCGTGTTCTTTGTGAAAGGACTTTGTTTACTCCGTGGTAAAAAAACAATTTTTGGAACTGCCCTAAAATCTAAAAATCATAATTCTGTTTTTATGCAACTACCTGCGAATATTGAGAACTTACGTTATTTGTACGAGTAAATAAAAAAAGGGCGAAACTTTTTCGCCCCTTTTTCCTTTGAAAATTATTGATGAGTTATTGTCATGCTGAATTTATTTCAGCACCACTCAAGAAATTATTCTTTCACAAACTTCTTCACCGCAAT
>JAZDJJ010000180.1:0-10409 GCA_043804035.1 Bacteroidota bacterium | reverse complement strand
GTTCCAAAAATTGATTTCGTCATTGCGACTGCGAGGCACGAAGCAGGAAGCAATCTCTATTTCTACATGAAAAAACAGATTGCTTCAGTCGTTCCTCCTTCGCAATGACGTTTATTTGTATTTTTAGAACTGCCCTATATTGATTACCTAAATTTCTTCTAAAAATCTTTTTTAATTTTTTTGTTATGTATTAAAAATTTAATATACATTTGTATTATGAAAAATTCAATTACCATTATCAGGATTTGTATTGTAGCAATTCAATTCCTATTCTTCTTTCAACTTACAGCCCAAAATAATACCCTCATTCTTGACGGGGCTTTTATTTTTCTTAACGGAGGAACTTCGGCGACTCCTATTTATCTGGTGGTAAATCAGAACAATACTTCAGGTATTACTCGCGCAAGCGGAGGACATATTGTTTCGGAAGGACAATTCAATCTTGTTAAGTGGAATTGTGGAACAGGGACAGGAAATTATATTTATCCTTTTGGATATAGCATGACAGATTACATTCCTTTTACTTTCAATAAAACTACTGCAGGAAGTTCTGATATTGAAATTTCTACGTGGGCAACTACTCTTGGGAATATGCCCCATCCTGCAGCCAACAATGTTGCCGCTGTATGCTATATGAATGGCAATGGCGATTCTTTAAATTCAGTCATTGACCGTTTTTGGGATATAAAATCTTCTGCGGGAGTTACAGCCGATTTAACATTTTCTTACAGAGGAGCAGAAAATACTATAGGTAATTATGGCGGATTTCCAAATAGTAATTTCAAAGCACAACATTGGAACGGTACGCAATGGGATCCTCAGATGGGTAATGGAAATGCAGGAGTAACAAGCGGAATAGGAACAGTGGGCACTGTGGGGGGACAAACTACATTTTCACCTTGGATACTCTCAAGTGTTTTAGGAATGATACCAATTGAACTTTTAAAATTTTCTGCTCAGTGTAATGATAAACAAGTTATAGTGAAATGGACAACTGCATCAGAGCAGAATAATGATTTCTTTACTATTGAAAGAAGCACTGATGCTTTGAATTATCAGCCACTCGGACTGGTAAATGGAATAGGTAATAGTTCATTTACACGAAATTATTCTTTCATGGATATTGAACCTTTAAATGAAACTTCTTACTATCGCCTTAAGCAAACCGATTTTGACGGAATGACGCGAACATTTTCCGCTGCTTCTGTTTCCTGTTCAGAAAATTCAAATTTTTCTGTAACCATAAATCCTAATCTTATTAGCGATGGAAATATTTTAGTATCTATTAATGGTGCGGAAAATAAAAATGTGAATGTTGAGATTACAGATATTTTTGGAAGAACATTTTATTCCAGAAGTATCAATGATAAATCCGGTTCTTACATTCTCAATACCAATTTGCAATTAGGATCCGGCGTTTATATCATAAGTGCTTCTACCACTGAAAATGTTTTCACCAAAAAGATTGTAGTGGTAAGATAATCAGTTCTCAAAAGATTCTTCTTTTTTTTCTTCAAGCAATAATATGCTTTGATTCTGTTTCACAAAATTACACCAGTAACAATCTTTTTCTCCACAACCTTGATTGAATTCGTGATTCATTATTTTGGAATAGACATCTTTGATTTGATTTTTTACTATAACAATATCTTCTTTCGTTACAATAATTTTTTTCTTCACAAAGTCATTTTCTTTTTCATACTTCTCCACGAAATCAATTTCTCCTGAAATCATTTTCCAGTTTTCTCTCTTGAAATTGTCTGCAAGAATTTTGTAAAATACAATCTGCCTCCAGTAATCACCGCCATTTGGTTCTTTTTCATTTGGAGGATTTATTTTTGATAATCCATTTTCAGGTTTGCCGGTTTTGTAATCCACCACGTTCATTTCATTGCCATTGAATTCTATTTTATCGAGTTTTCCATTTATTGGTATACCATCTGATTCAACATTTACTATTTTGTATTCTGTAAGAACGATTTTATCCCATGAATTAACATACTTACTATAATATTCAGGAAGATATTTTTCTCCGAGTGCAATTCGGTTTTTGTACTGAATTTCGGTAAACGAATCTCTTTGCATGTATAATATTTTTTTGAAAGCATTTACAAATTCATCTTGCCCGGGAAATAATTTATTATTGACTTTCATCTTATCAAAGAGCCACTTCATCGCATTGTGAATAGCAGTTCCAAAAGCAGTATTTTCGTTTTTCACAGAAGGCACACGGAGAATATTTTCATAGTAAAAAGCAACGGGACATTCCATATATTTATTCAGATGTGTAACATTTAAACTGTAATCATCCAACAATGAGTTGATGAAATCATTATCTGATATTTGGGATTTGGGATTTTCCTTTTCTGTTAAAGCAAGTGCTATGTATTCCGAAATTTTTTCTGCTGACAAATGTTTTTTCTTAACAGTAATATTGGTCTTTGCAATTATTTCTTCAACATAACAAGAATGTTCAAGTGTTTTCTTTTCGTTAATTTTTTCAGCGAAAGAAATATGCAAATGCTCTTTTGCCCGCGTCATTCCTACATAAAATAATCGTCTTGCACTTTCAATTTTATTTTCGTCATCTTTTTGCATGAAAGTAAGTGTATCGGGAAGTGAAAATTTATTTGTTATTCCTCTTAATTCTTCCCATTTATCGGTGGTGCATCCGATTAAATAAACATGTTTGAACTCCAATCCTTTTGCTGAATGTGCTGTGATGAGATTCACTCCGTTTTCTTCATAAATAGTTTTGTTGATGGAAAGAGGAATTTCTGTTTCCCTCATCTGCTGAATCATTTCCAAGAATTGTTTGATACTGAGCATTGGTTGTTTTGCGCATTCTGTTTTAATGAAATCAAAAAGCGTTGTTACAACTTGCAACAGCCAAACTTTTTCAGAAGAATCCAGAATATGTTTCAGTAGTCCGCTCCCATTCAGCACTTTTTCAAAAAGCATTGTGAGCGTACTGTTTGAAACTTCAGAGAGCCATAACATTAAATTTTTTTCAAAGGAAGAAATAGAATTATTATTTTCAAGATTCAGTTTTTTTAGTCCTTCTTCATCGGCAAGAAATTCTCTCCATTTAAAATAGTTTCTTCCGCAATGCACAGAAATTTTTGCAATGTCTCTCGGACTGATTCCAAAAAACTGATAGTGCATCATCTCAAATAAAAGATACTCCCCACTGTTTGGCTTATCGTGTTCTTCTTTGAGATAAGAAAGAATATTTAATATCTGCTGAACGATGATGAGATTAAATATATTTATTTTCTTTTTTACATTGTACGGAATATTTTTTTTCTCTAACAATGAAATAATGTTTTCGGCTTGTGAATGTTTGTAATAAATTATTGCGACTTCGCCAAGATTTGATTCTTGCGATTGGATTTTTGAAATTTCATCTACTACAGATGCTTCTTCATGCTGAATATTGTAATACTGAATTATATCAGGCACAACAGTAGATTGTTGAATTTGTGGATGAGAAGAAATAAGTGTTTTGTCAAGATTGGGATTTTTTTTTAAAATAATTTCCTGTTTTATCAATCGCTGATTGTTGTTATCAATTACTGCTTTTGAAACATCCAGAATTTTTGGAGTAGAGCGATAATTTTCTTTCAACACAATCACTTCCATTTCTTTTTCGTACTTCTCTAAAAAACTTGTCATATTTTTTACCCGTGCTCCCTGAAATTCATAAATACACTGGTCATCATCGCCAACTACAAACACATTGGGTTTTTCCCAGTAATCAATCAACAATTGTAAAAGTTCATTCTGTGCTCCATTAGTATCCTGATATTCATCCACCAAAAAATACTGATACCACTCCTGATAATTCCTTAAAAAATTTTCATCTTTCTTAAAAGCATTGAGCACCCACAATATCATATCGCTGTAATCGTAGCGACCACGTTCTTTCATCATTTCGCAATATTTTGGAAAAAGATTTGCTGCTTCACGGAGTAATTCCATTTTTTTTTTTTCCGCGTCAATATTTTTTTGTTTTACATCACCTGCTTTGGTTCCTTGTTTTGTATTCGCTTTTTTATAAATAAATTCATCTCGGTTCGGCAAATCATTTATGTACTCGTCAATCTTTTCAGAAACAAATTCAGACGACCAATTTTCTTCTTTCATCATGCGAAACAAATTATTTATTCGCGGAATATCATAGTAAATATCTCCTTTAAACCGCTTTAGTGCGCTGTCTGATAAGGGAAGAGAATCCAGTATCCCGCGAAGCAATTGCACATTTTCCAATTCTGAAATTGGCTCCATTTCGCGTTTGCCAAAATAATCAAGATTGTGCTGAATAATGTTGTTGCAAAAAGAGTGAAAAGTATAAATGTTCACACGGTAAGCAGCGGGACCGATGAATTGCAAAAGACGGTTACGCATAGCAACGGTTCCGGCATCGGTGTAAGTGAGGCAAAGAATATTGTGCGGAGCAATTTGCAAATCTGATTTTAAAATATGCCCTATGCGTGCAGCAATGATTTGTGTTTTGCCAGTGCCAGGTCCGGCAATCACCATCACAGGACCATCAATATGCTCAACGGCTTTGCGCTGCCCGGAGTTGAGCAGAGAAATTTCTTCTTCAAACTTTTTGTCGTAGCGCTCTTTGGAATTGTTGTTTGTGGACATCATGAAAAATATATTTTTAAATTGTTATCCGACTAAAATAGAGTGTATTTTTTTAAGTATCCCTTTTTTTTATTTCTATTCAACTTTTAAGGGCAGTTCTAAAAATACAAATAAAATTTTCAAAAGAAATGTTTGTCTTTTTCTTTATTCTAAAAAATGTATTTTTACAAACTCAATTGTTTTGAAAAATATTAAATCTATGATAAAATCCATGACTGGTTTTGGCAAAGCAGAAGTTTCTTTGAAAAACAAAAATGTAACTATTGAAATCCGTTCTCTCAATAGCAAACAGATGGACATAAACATGCGGGCTCTGGATGTTTATAGAGAAAAAGAACTGGCATTAAGAAGTTTGCTTGCCGAAAATCTTATCAGAGGGAAAATTGACTTAAACATAACTCTTGAAATTACAAATGAAAAAAAGGATGTAAACATTAACAGGGTGCTCGTAAAAAAATATCATAAAGAATTAAAATCGCTTGCCAAAGAGTTATCTGATGAATCTAAAAATTTGTTACCATTGATTTTAAGTTTGCCTGATATAATGAAAATAGAAAAAGAAAAGATAAATGAAAAAGAATGGAAGCAAATAATGTCAGGGACAGAAAAAGCAATTGGGCAACTTGAGCAATTCAGAATCACAGAAGGCAAAGCATTGGAAAAAGATTTGCAAACCAGAATAGATATTATTCAAAAATTACTTTCTGAAATAGAAATATTAGATAAAGAACGGATACCATCTGTGAAAGAAAGATTAAAAAAAAATATTTCCGACTTACTTTCGCAAGAGAAAATAGATGAAAACCGTTTTGAACAAGAATTGATTTACTACATAGAAAAATTTGACATTACCGAAGAAAAAGTCCGTCTAAAAACACATTGCGAATATTTTTTTAAAACCATGAATGAGAATGAATGTGGAAAAAAACTTGGATTTATTTCTCAGGAAATAGGAAGAGAAATCAATACAATCGGCTCAAAAGCAAATGATGCAGATATTCAAAAAATTGTTGTGCAAATGAAAGATGAGTTGGAAAAAATAAAAGAACAATTAAATAATGTACTCTGATGATTATTAGTTGAGTAAAACTTCTTAATTATCATTTTATTAATCATTAACACTATGAATCAACTTATTGAATGTGTTCCAAACTTCTCCGAAGGAAATGATTTGAACCTCATCAAACAAATCACGGATGAGATAAAAAAAACCGAAGGAGTAAAATTGCTGAATGTTGATCCTGGCAAAGCCACCAACAGAACTGTTGTAACTTTTGTTGGAACTCCTGATGCTTGTGTTGAAGCATGTTTCAATGCAATGAAAAAAGCAGGTGAACTTATTGATATGAACAAACACAAAGGCGAACATCCCCGAATGGGTGCAACCGATGTTTGCCCATTCATTCCTATTTCGGGAATTTCTATGGAAGAAACAGCAGAGTATGCAAAAAAGTTAGCGGAACGGATAGGAAATGAATTAAAAATTCCTGTTTACTTATATGAATATGCACAGAAAAATCCTGCGAGGAAAAATCTTTCTATCATCCGTGAAGGAGAATACGAAGGATTTTTTAAGAAGATAAAATTATCTGAGTGGAAACCTGATTTCGGTCCAGTGGAATTTGATTCTAAAAGAGGAGCAACAGTAATTGGAGCACGTGATTTTTTGGTTGCTTACAACGTAAATCTGAATACAACTTCTATGCGAAGAGCAAACTCTGTTGCGTTTGATGTTCGCGAAGCAGGAAGAAAAATTAAAGATGAAAAAGGAGAAGATGTTCATCAGCCAGGTACGTGCAAAGCGGTGAAAGGCATCGGCTGGTTCATTAAAGAATATGGTATTGCACAGGTGAGTATGAATCTCACGAACATTGATATCACTCCAGTTCACATTGCGTTTGAAGAATGCGTGAAGAGTGCAAACAATCGCGGAATGAGAGTAACTGGCTCTGAACTTATTGGACTCATTCCATTAAAATCATTACTTGATGCAGGGAAATATTTTCTTATCAAACAAAAACGCTCTGTTGGAGTTTCGGAAAAAGAATTGATAAAAATTGCCGTGAAATCACTGGGGCTGAATGAACTTTCGCCATTCAAACCAGAAGAAAGAATCATTGAATATCAACTCAAAGATAAAAGTAAGATGAATTTGATAGGAATGTCGCTCAGTGATTTTGCTGATGAAACTGCAAGCGAAAGTTCTGCGCCAGGTGGTGGAAGTATTTCTGCATATCTTGGTGTGCTTGGAATTTCTCTCGGTACGATGGTAGCAAATCTTTCTTCTCATAAAAAAGGATGGGATGATAGATGGGAAGAATTTTCAAATCATGCGGAAGAAGGGCAAAAGATAAAAGAAGAACTACTAAAGATGGTGGATGAAGATACCAATGCATTCAATAAAATCATGAGTGCATTTAGTTTGCCGAAATCAAATGAAGAAGAAAAGAAAATAAGAACAGAAATAATTCAGAGTGCAACGAAACACGCTACCGAAGTTCCATTTAAAGTGATGCAGTTGGCATATAAATCAATGGAAGTAATAAAAGCAATGGCTGAAAAAGGAAATCCAAATTCGGTGAGCGATGCAGGTGTTGGAGTGCTATGTGCACGCAGTGCAGTGATGGGAGCATTCTTAAATGTGAAGATAAATGCAAAAGGTTTATTGGATAAAGATTTCGCAAGAGATATTGTGCAAAAAGCAAAACATATAGAAGAGGAAACAAAAAAAATGGAAACAAATATTTTGGAAATAGTGAATAGAAATATTTGAAATAAAATATTTTTATACTTTTATCCCAAAGACACAAACAAAAATTAATTATTATTATGAAAACAAAAACTATTTTCGTGCTTGTATTATTATTTAGTATTGCTTCTATCATTTCATGTAAAAAAAATGAAGAAAAAAAGAATATTGATAATTATGTTGGCTCTTGGAGTGTAACTGGTAATTGTGGAAAGCCCTACACAATGACAATTACTGCATCCGGCTCTACATTAACTCTTTCTAAATTACAAAATTGCTATACTGTTACCGCTTCGGTATCGGGAAATAATCTCACTATTGCTACTCAAACTCTAGATGCTTCTACATCCTCGTGTGGATACCCTTATACTGTGAGTGGGTCAGGAATCATTGACGGAAACACACTTCAATTAACTTACACTGTAAAGGACATTAGCGGAACAACTTCAAATTGCAGCAGCACAGCAACTAAGTAAACGATTGTGAAAAAACTACTTTATCATTCCAGTATCCGCAGAGCAATTTTTTTCTTTCCGATACAACTTCTTTTTTTACACATTAAAAAAAATTTACTGCTTCTGTCGGCAGTTGGATTGCTTCTTGGATTTATCACACAAAACTTAGCCGCAGCTTATGGCATTCCCTATTTGTTTTTAAATCCTGAATACATGGATGAGGTAAGTCCGCTTTCGTACTTTATTATCGGATTGGCCTGTGGAATATTTGTTATGGTTTTTAATATGTCAAGTTATATTATGAATAGTTTCAGGTTTCCTTTTCTTGCCACACTCTCACATCCATTCACAAAATATTGTCTTAATAATTTCATCATTCCCGGGTTGTTCATTATAATTTATATCTGGAATATTTTTTCATTTCTCAGGAGCGAACAAATATATTCTGACATGGAAATTATGAGTATGATAGGAGGTTTTTTTTTGGGCTTCACATTGTTTGTTCTTCTCACTCTTCTTTATTTCTTTCGTACCAATAAGAATATTCACAGAATGTTTGGAGTAAAGCCGCAGGATGTATTAAAAGAAAAGCGGATGTTAAAAATTCATAAGAAACGACGAGATTCCTGGAAGAACCCATATTTAAGCAAAGAATCCCGTGACTGGTATGTTGAGACCTATATCAGTAATCCTTTTCGTTTTAGATTGGTAAGAGCAGTCAAACATTACAAGAGAGAGATGCTGAAGAATGTTTTCCGTCAGCATCACCGTAATGCAGGAGCGTTTATTACCATTTCTCTTATCACTTTATTAGGGATAGGATTATTTTGTGAAGTTCCATTTTTTATGATACCAGCAGGTGCAAGCATCATACTGTTGATAACTATGATTATTATGCTTCCTGTTCCGCTGTATTTCTTGTTCCGCGGTTGGACACCAATTATTTTTATTGTCTTTCTTCTTATTATAAACTTTTTATATCAGTTCAGTTTTTTCAATAATGTCAATAAAGCTTATGGATTGAATTATGAAGTCGCAAAAGCAAAGTTTAATAATGAAACATTGAAAAAAATTAGTTTACAAAAAGATACTGTTGATAGCGATTTTCGCAATATGATTGAAATCCTGAATAGGTGGCGACTAAAAAATTTGGAAACAACTTTTGAAAAAAACAAGAAGCCAAAGTTTGTCATGGTTTGTACAAGTGGAGGCGGGCTTCGTTCTTCCCTATGGACATTTCATGCTTTACAGTATACAGATAGTATTCTTCAGGGAGAATTACTGAAACATATTGCTGTGATTACCGGTTCATCAGGTGGGTTGATAGGTGCGGCTTATCTTCGCGAACTTTATTGGCAACAGCAACAAGGAAAAAAAATACGACTCTACGATAAATCATATCATACAGATATTTCAAAAGATATATTGAATGCAGTGGGCTTTAGTATTGCCACCAGCGATTGGTTCTTTCCTCTTCAGCATGTACAGTACGGAAAACAGAAATACATAAAAGACAGAGGATATGTTTTTGAAAAAAGATTGAATGAGAATTTAAGAAATGTTTTTAATGAGAAACGACTTTGTGACTATCGGCAGCCAGAATCTGATGCACTTATTCCTATGATGCTTTTTTCTCCTACCATAGTAAATGATGGAAGAAAACTTGTTATTTCTTCTCAGCCAGTTTCTTTTCTTATTCAAAATGAACAAAACAAAAATCTGCATAATAATTCGTTGATGGATGCTGTAGAGTTTTCAAGATTCTTTCGTGAACAACAAGCCGACAGTATTTTGTTCACCAGCGTAATCAGAATGAGTTCTACTTTTCCGTACATCACTCCAATTGTTTTTCTGCCCAGCAATCCCCCTATTGAAATTATGGATGCGGGTATGCGTGATAATTACGGAATAGAAATGGCATTAAAATATTTATATGTTTTCAGAAATTGGATTTCAACCAATACAAGCGGAGTAATTATCATTCAGATTCGCGACAGCCACAAGGAATTTCCCATAGAAGGAATTTCGGCATCTACTATCACAAATCCGCTGACACGCCCGATGGGAAGTTTTTATGGAAACTTGTTTTATATACAGGACTTTACCCACAACCAACTTATTGAATACGCAAGTTCATGGTTTGATGGCAAGATAGATATTGTTGATTACGAACTTCAGAATAAAATACCCAACAATATTTCTCTCTCTTGGCATCTTACTAACAGAGAAAAGGAAAAAGTTTTGAATTCAATTAACCTTCCCGAAAATCAAGATGTGATAAATAAACTCAAATTGCTGATAGAATGAGGAGAAAGAGGATTTGATTACTGCTGATTTAGTTTTGTATGAAAGCGGGACACTTTTTTTAATTTTTCGGAACTTTCTACAAGCAAATTATTTGCAAAATTATTGTTTCATTGCTGCATTTTACATTTTACATTTTACATTTTACATTTTACATTTTACATTTTACATTTTACATTTTACATTTTACATTTTACATTTTACATTTTACATTTTACATTTTACATTTTACATTTTACATTTTACAT
>JAZDJJ010000179.1:0-9898 GCA_043804035.1 Bacteroidota bacterium | reverse complement strand
GGCTTGACCCGCCATCATTAGTTCGTCATAGCGGACTTTGACCCATCATCTCATTAGTTAGTCATGGCGGGCTTTGACACGCCATCATTAGTTCGTCATGGCGGGCTTTGACCCGCCATCATTAGTTCGTCATGGCGGGCTTGACCCGCCACCTCATTAGTTCGTCATGGCGGGCTTGACCCGCCATCATTAGTTCGTCATGGCGGGCTTGACCTACCATCAATAAAGAACTACAATTCAGGACAGGACAATAATCAATTTATTTATGATTTCTTTTTCGGACTTTTTGCCTGACCGATTACTACCTCAAAACCCCATTCAGAAAGTTTTTCTTCATTGCCTCTGTATTTTTTTAACAAAGTATTACGTACTTGAATAACATGATACATGCCAGTGCCGGGACTATTGACACCTTGTTCTTTGTTCAAGCCCAAATATTCTCTTGCCTTTTGATTATGACTTTGAGCTTTGGCTTCAAAATCCTTTGCTTGCTCGCGTTCAGAACGGGCTTTAATGTGAATATTTAACAATGCCTCAGCGTCTTCATTATCAAGAGGACTGCTACGAGCATTGTTTTCAACAGAACTACTCCCACATAGTTCAACATGCTTTTCGTTGATACCGTCTATAAGCACCAACATAGGATCTGGATTTTTGCGTGGAATTTTCACGCGAACTGTTTTTCTCATAATTTATTGGATTTAAAGGTTGATAATATAAAATTAAGGTTGTTTGTTTAATATTACTCGTTTTCCCTTGAATATTACTCGCTGTACTTTGATAGTTACTCACTGTACTTTGATAGTTACTCACTGTACTTTGATAGTTACTCACTGTACTTTGATAGTTACTCGCTGTACTTTGAGGGTTACTCGCTGTACTTTGAGGGTTACTCACTGTACTTTGAGGGTTACTCACTGTACTTTGAGGGTTACTCGCTGTACTTTGATAGTTACTCCTTTCTCCCTGAAGGTTACTCCTTTTCCCTTGATGGTTACTCCTTTGTACTTTGCTGTTCTATAATATTACCTAACTAAAATTTGTTTGCTTTTACGACAAATCCCATCAGTTGTTTCAACGCTAAGACAATATGTTGCAGGGCTTAATTTGAAAACAGGGATAGATATTTCGCTTAGTCCTTTGGTAATTGTTTCGGTTGATTTAAATACGAGTTGTCCTAAAACATCTACTATGATAATATAAATTTCTTTTTCTTCGGCAGCACAAACTACAAAGTCAAAATGTTCCTGTGCAGGATTGGGATAAATATTTATTATTTCAATAATGTCTTCTATGCAACCCGATTGAACTATACTTGAATAAGTAAATACACCATTGTAGTCCATTTGTTTTAAGCGATAGTAGTAAATATTATAAATCATATCATTGTCTGTATAAGAATAATTTATAAGTGTGTTACTATTTCCCATTCCGCCAATGGTATCTATTGGCATCCAAGTTTTTGCATCTGTGCTTTTTTCTATAACAAAATAATCATTGTTAATTTCAGAAGCCGTTTGCCATTTTAGTTTCATATTAGTTTTTTCGCAGTCAGCAGTGAAAGATAACAATTCAATGGGCAGTGGGTTTTGTTCTCCTTTAGAGCCGAAAGTAACGGGACTATAATCAGAAAAAGTTGTTAAACTGGTAATATATCCTCCGGATGAAAAAGATATTTCGTAAGCCGTGCCACCCATATCTTCCCATTTGCTTATAGAAGAATTCCAATGAGCAAAAGTTAAATCAGAAAGTTCTGTACATGCTGAACCGTTATTTACAAAACCACTTCTAACAGCATCTTTCCAATATAAAGTAACACCTGGAGTTTGTGCTCCTGCGCCTGTTCTGTCTATCAGCCAAAATTCTTTTCCGCTTACATGATGTAGTCCCGGTCCAAAACTAGCACCATCTGGCCAGGTAACATATCCCAAAGAATCATAAGCAGAGCGATAAGTATAAGACACAGCAAAATTATTAGTATTAGTATAAGAAGCCATTTGTAAGGGAGCCCACACAACAGTTGCACCTCGTATATCACCGACAGGGAAAGTGAAAGCAGAGCCGTTACCTGTTTTTCGTATTCTCCCATTGATAAAATTTGTTGCTGTGCCGCTTGCAGGACTGAAAGAACTGTTTTCAGACATGATAAGCGTTATAGCGTTTGTGTTTGTGCTTAAAATTCCGCTTGTGAAAGTAACAGCACCGGTAATTGTGGCATCTCCCAATAATGTGAAGTTTGCAGGATTATTTAATTCTACATTTTGAAGTTGTGTAGTGCCAGCACCACCAATTTGTTGTAAAGATGTACCACAAAATTTTATTGTAGAAGTTCCTGTGGCGGCGATAGTTCCTGTATTAATTAAATTACCCGTAACAGATACTACAACATTTCCAGTCATTGTCATTGTATGATTAGTAGCAACAATGATATGCACAGGAGCGCTGATAAGCGAGTTAGAAATAAGCAGACAAAGTGCTGCGAGAAAAATGTTTTTTGTTTTCATGGTGTTTATTTTTTATTTGGTTATTTTAATTTTTCAATTTACTTACAAACGTACATAAAATTTTCAATTACACATAAACGGGATAAAAATCAAAAAGATTTCCGTCTTGAAGAACAAACAGAATTACTAACTCCGTCATTTATGGCGGAGGTTACCTGGCGACAAGATATAACGGCTTTAGCCATAACTTTTGAAATGACCTATAGTTGTTTTTTATCAGGGCTGAAGCCCGTGTTATCTTTTTGTTTCTTCTCCGCCATAAATGGCGGAGTTAATTTGTTTTATCTTAATGCTCCGTATTCATTGTAGGGCAGCTCTAAAAATACAAATAAACGTCATTGCGAGGGTTGCCCCAAGCAACCCGAAGCAATCTAAAAATCTATACCAAATTAACAATGCCATTTTTTCTTTTTTTCTTTTTCTTTTTTTCAACAATGAAACAATGTAACAATGAAACAATGTAACAATGAAACAATGAAACAATGAAACAATGCAACAGTTCAGACAATTTTTATTTCTCGCGAAGACGCAAAGATACAAATCAAAATATTAAAGTTTAAAGTTTCATAGTTTATCATTTAAGGGCAGTTCTAAAAATACAAAAAACACTTAATCACGAAGGGCACCAAGAAATCACAAAGTCCACAAAGTATTGATTTTATTGAGTTCTTCGTGAAATGACTTTGTGTGCTCCGTGGTTAAAAATCAATTTTTGGAACCGCCCTTAAATTAAATTTCTGCCCTGAATATGCAAACGTAAACATTTGTTTTTAAATGAACAAATATATTTTTTTTTGGGTATTCTTCTATAAATCCTTTTTGATTAGTTCGTCTGGCGGGCTTGTCTCGATAGTTCGTCATGGCGAGCTTGACCCGTTATAGACGAACAAGTTTCACAAGGTTGTTTAGTTTTTATGCAACTACCTGCGGATATATGAGAAGTTATGAAAAATGCAGGGCTTTACACCTTGAAGTATAAACACACCTCTCCCCTCCGCCAGAATAAAATATTTTTAAAATACTCTGACACTAACTTACGAAAACCGTAAGAAAAAATGAAAGAAAATCTTTCGCTATAGGGCAAACCTATTTGGTTAATTTCTGTTGAAGTTGCGTCTACGATATAAAATCGCTACGCCACCACTACACTATTACCACTTTTTGCTAGAT
Source organism: Bacteroidota bacterium (assembly GCA_043804035.1). GTDB lineage: Bacteria > Bacteroidota > Bacteroidia > Palsa-948 > Palsa-948 > JAZDJJ01. Next base: position 6,224 of record JAZDJJ010000179.1, on the reverse strand, counting down.
TTACGAAATCCTCCACCTCCGCCGCTGTTTTCTTTGCGGGGGCGAGCTTCGTTTACAACAAGAGTTCTGCCATCCACGTCAGAGCCATTAAGTTTTTCTATGGCAGCACGTGCGTCAGCATCGTTTGCCATTTCAACAAAACCGAATCCTCTTGATCTACCGGATTGATTGTCTTGAATAACTTTTGCAGAAACAACTTCTCCGAATCCTTCGAAGATTTGTCTCAAGTCAGCATCCTGAACTTTGAAGTTCAGATTTGATACATAAATGTTCATGATATAACTATTGATTAAAAATAAAAGACAAAGGTAATAAATATTTCATACCACCAACATTTATTTTAAAATAAATATTGGAGAGTAAAAACTAACACATTATTGTAATAACCACGGGAAAATAATTTGTTCCACCAATATATATTATATGAAGCAATTTTATTATTTCTAACCGGCAATATAGAATATTCATACCGAATATTAATGCTCATTTTTTTTTTAAAAGAATAATTTAATCCTATTAAAAAAGCCCATTCATATTTTTCAAACGGAGTTCCGCCAATGACTTGCGAGTACTGGCTATATTCTTCGGCATGCACTAACGCACCAAAAGATGTTCCTGCTTCCACTGAAAATTTTGGATGAGTTGTTTCTACAGAATCTACTATCATCGTTACAGAAGAGAGTTGATATTTCAGTAGTAGCGGAACTTCAACATAATTCAGGCGAAGCAAATAATTTGTGTAATCCAATTTGTCGGGGTGCGGTATTTTGTGACTTCCTTTTTGTATGTAATCAATCTCAAATGATGCTTTCCATTTTTCGGATGACGAAATGTTTGTTGAAACAAATCCTCCTGCTGTAAGTCCTATTTTATTATAACCACTATAAGTATCGCCATCTACTTGCGTAGTAGAAATTCCTGCTGACAATCCTGCATGGAACCGTTGAGAGAAAAGAGAATTAGTGAAAAATAAAAGAGAAGAAAGAAGGAATAAATATTTTATCAAATAATTTTTCATTGGGATATTTTTTTTGTTTTTATTTCCTCTATATATTTCGGATCTATTTTTTGTCCGAGTGATTGTGCTCTCTCTGCATATTGCAAGGATTCATTATATAATTCCATATTCTTTGCGGCAACAGACGCATTAAAATATGCTTGCGGATTATTTGGATTCATGGAAATGTATTTTTGAAAATCTTTCAATGCTACGTTATACAATTTTGCATTAAACTTTGCAATGCCGCGATTAAGAAATGAAAGCGTATCGTATTCATTTAACTGAATTGCTTTATCATAATCGCTGATGGACTGTTCGCATTTTCCCAACTGCAATAAAGTGTACGCCCGATTTTTATAAGTAAGCGATTCATTAGGAATGAGAACAATTGCTTTATCATAGTCAGGAATTGCTTTTGCATATTGCCCCATCATGGAATAAGTGATAGCGCGATTGAGATAAGTGCCGGCATTTTTGGGATTAAGTTCAATAGCACGTGAATAAGCAACAAGTGATTTGTCAAATTGTTTTAGCAATCCGTAAAGATTGCCAAGGTTGCTCCATATTTTTTCATTTTTGCTGTGAAGTTTTTCAGTAACAAATTTATAATCTATAAGCATTTTATCTAATTGATTGTGGTCTTTGTAAAAGATGCCGCGGTTTTCATAAGATATTTCTACAAAAGGAAACTGATTCATTACATCAGTCCAAAGTGTCTCGGCGTTCGTCCATATTTTTGTACGTTCATGCGTGAGGTAAGAAAAAATTCCTATAGAAATAATAATAATTCCTGCGAATAATTTTGAAACGAAAGATGAAAAATATTTTCCTGTGTATTCAAAAAAATATCCGACAATAAAAAACAAACCTATGTATGATAAATAAGAATAACGGTCTGCCATAATCACCGCACCAACAGAAATAAACTGAAGCACCAGCGCAATGGTAACAAAATAAAAAGCAAATCCGAAAGCGAGAATCTTACCGATATTTTCTTTTTTCTTTAGAATAAAAAAAATGACAATTGCAATAAAAAGTACGATGGCAGGAGACAAATAATAAATTGCAGGAATATTACCGTAATCATCTGTGAAAGGGTAAGGATAAAACGTAGAAAGATTTATCGGTAGAAAAAATTTATAGATATACATAATTAAGCCGTAACAACCAAATGTAAGTCGTTGAAAGAATGTAAATGTTTCAGCCGAAGCAATGGCTCCTTCTCTCTGAATTTGAAAAGCAATTATTCCAATTGCTATAGAAACAAGAAAGAAAGGAATTTTTGATAATGTGTTTCGCAATAATTCTTTTGTTGTTGCTTTTTCTAAAAACCAATCTATCAGAATGAACACAACAGGCAGAACGACACCCATAGCTTTTGAAAGACAGGAACAAACAAAAAAGATAAAGCAAATTATCAGTGCATTTTTTTTCTTGCTGATATGATATTTTAAATAAAAAATACTGGATAGCAGAAAGAAAAAACCGTACATCACATCTTTCCGTTCAGCAATCCATGTAACGCTCTCCACATGCATTGGGTGAATTCCGAAAAACACAGCCGTGATAAGTGCGACTGTAAAAGGATTGGCGCGAAATTCATTTGATTGTTTTTTTTTTTATTGTATATAGAAACAAATCGGCTGATGAAAATAAAAACCAACAATGTGTTCAGCACATGAAGAAGCACATTGTTAAGATGATAGTAATATGGATTTAATTTATCAATCTTATAATCAAACGCCAATGTGAGCATAGTGAGCGGGTGATAGTTGAGAGAAACAGGAGTAGAAAAAAACTTTTTAATGGACTCCACATCTAATTTCCAAATCAAGTGATTTTCTGTTACGTATGTTCCATCATCCCAGTTAGTAAAACCACAATTAAGAGAAGGATAAAAACTAATGAATGTAAGAATGGCAATACCTGCAAGTATTAACCATTGTTTGTTTTGTTTAGAAGATTGTATTTTTTCTTTGTTGAGTTGTACTATTCTATCCGATTGCCGAAGATTCTGTTTTTTATCGGATTTTTTTTTTGCCATTGTCTGATGATTAAGATTTACTAAAATAATCAAATAATTTTTTGAAATTTTTCAAATCCACTTTGTTTGGAAAAGATTTAATATATTGCATTTCTATCTTGAACTTATATGTTTGTAAGTCAGGTAAAAATATTTTTCAGACAATACAATAATATTTACGGGGCTTTCGTTATTGTAGTATTTTCACTGAACATGAATTTCAATAAATCATTAACTAAAACTTTTTTTGCATGCATAAAAACTTTACTCATTTCTCTTCTCTTTCAACCACTTTACAAAGCAAACAAATTCAAGATACCCGGCGTCATGGTAAATTCAATGATGCACAAATTCCTGATGAACAGGTAATTTTAAATATCCTGAATTTTTCTAAAGCATTGAAGAGTTACAAATCAAAACATCTTGGGCAAATTGAGATAGTGCTAAACTAAAAGTTTCCATTCTCTCATAAAGAAAGATAAAGTATATGATATTCTTTAGCCGCATTTGACCATGAAAAACGGTTAGCCCATTGTTTTAATCTATTTGTTTTTTCGGAATCGCTTGTAAAATCATGCATTCCGTTTTCAAATATTTCATTCATGTGTTCCGGTTCAAATGAATTCCAATAATATGCTTCCTTGCCGCCAATTTCGGGCAAACTTGAGCAATTAGAAAGAAACACTGGTTTCCCGACAGACATTGCTTCAATGATAGGCAATCCAAAACCCTCAGAAATTGAAGGGCATACGAAGGATTTGCAATTCATATAAAGCCAATATTTTTCTTCATCATTCACAACTCCCGGCATAATCAGCCGTTTTTCAACGCCCATTTTTTTTGCTTCCTCTACTATTTTTTGTGCATAAGGATGCGTCTTTATACCTGCAATTACCAAGTTCAATAAAGGATAATGTTCAAGAAGGAAAAGTAATGGTACTAAATTTTTTTTAGGATTAATTATTCCTAACGAAAGAATAAATTCTCCATCGTGCATAAAATCAGGTTTATTACTTTGAGGAAACGTCATGAGTGTATTTCCATTATAGATAACTGTACTTTTCTTACATGAAATGTCAAGATTTTCTTTTACGATTTTTTCGGTATAATGGGAGACAAATACAATTACCGATGAACGGTCAATTTTTTTTTGCAAACTATGTAGCATTAATGATTTACGAATATTATTTTGATATTTATCCAAAAAATTCAAATCATGAATAGTGAGAATAATTTTTATTTTTTTATCGGAAGGTAAATAATTTGATTGTTGATGGGTGCAATGCCATACAGCACACGATAAATTACGGACACCTGTAATTTTATGAATTGGAAAAACCGTTTTGTACTTAAAATTATTTCCAAATATGTTATTTCGTTTTATAGGAAGATAAAACAATGGTTCTATTTGTTTAGTATTTTCCACAACCATAGATTGCCCAAGATGCAAGCAAAACTGCCCCAACCCGCTGTTCAGATTGCTCAACTTTTCCATTTCAATTCCTACACTTTTCATTTTTTTTTCCCAGAGATGTTTTAGTTTGTAATATTTCAGAAAAGTTGCGCTTGCAGATATTTTGGAAATCAAAAATCCATAATAGCCATCTAATAATCCGAGACGAAAAAAATAATCTCTTATAAATTTAGCCACAGGACTTATGAAAAGATTGATGAATGAGGGTTTCTTTCCTTCAACAAATAATGCTTTTGAGGCAATATCCGTAAAGGAACCCACCTGCTTGTAATGTTCATCAACAGAATAATAACTGTAATGCAAGCAATCTCCATTAAGCAATTCAATAAATTTTTCATTTATTCCGGAAAGTTTTTCGTGAATCATGCCTTCCCATTTAAATTTACGTCTGTCAAAAATTCTCACTTTGACATCAGGGTACCAACCTCCGTGCTTAATCCACTTTCCACAGTAATTGGTCATACGATTGAATTTATATTCTTTGATTTCGGATTTTCTTTTTACATTGAGAATGGATTTTTTTAGTTCATCGGAAAGCGATTCATCAGCATCTATAGAAAGGATTAAATCGTATTTTGTCTGTGAGTTCGCAAAATTTTTTGTTGTAGAATATCCTTCCCATTTCCGCTGAATGAAATTTACTCCATACCGGCAACAGATTTCTTTCGTTCTGTCAGAAGAAAAAGAATCTAACACAACAATATCATCAGCAACATCTTTCACAGAGTCAAGGCAACGCCCGATATTTTTTTCTTCGTTAAAAGTAATGATGACAACAGAAAGAGGAATCATAAAAACAAACGTACATAAAATTTTTAATTACACATAAATCATTGTTTCATTGTTTCATTGTTTCATTGTTTTGTAATAATGGAATCCAGCATAATACTCCGTATCCATTGCGATACATCAAAAAGGATTTATAGAAGAAATTATAGTTCTTTATTGATGGCGGGTCAAGCCCGCCATGACGAACTAAGGAGATAATTGATTTATACCAGAACAGTAACAAATCAAAAAGGATTTATGGTATTACTGATCTTGGTAATTGATCTTTGGGCATTGAGCCTGCCGAAATTTGCCGAAGTATAGAAGAATATTTAAGAACATTTGGATTACACTTTGCTAAATCCGAGAGAGCGGGGAACTGTCCAAATAATTATTTGGCGGTTCTCGTGTCTGTCCGCTGTTTCGTTTTTCAAACTTACCCATAACGGACCAAGGCTAAAAGCTGGCGGGCATTTTATATCCCTTCACTTTTATACCGTACCGGTGTTTATTACTTGCCATTTGTTTCAATTTTGAACTATCTGCCCGCTTGATTTTATCCTTTGTTATGCGTGTTTTTCTTTTTGTTATAAGGTCAAAAGTACGGTTAACTTTTACCAATTTATTTGCAGTTAATTCTTTTTCTGTCAAGGAAGAAAAGTCGCTTTCGATAAAGTCAATTTCGCACTTGTCCGGAAGTTGTTCTGCAAGTTGTGTGTTGTCAATAAGGTGTCTGACAAAGTCAAATGTCAGTTCAATATTTTTTCTAATGGTTTCCCGATTTGTCATTTTTCTATTTCTTTTTAAGTTTTTTCATGTATTTTATTTTGTAAAATTCCCATTTATCTTTTATGTCTTGCTCTGCAAATGTCGCTGATGTTTTTAAGTCGAAGATTTCAATTCTCATTTTCTCTTTTTCACCTTTTGGCGTAATAAAGTCCCGATGAAAAAATCCGTGA
>JAZDJJ010000178.1:0-10756 GCA_043804035.1 Bacteroidota bacterium | reverse complement strand
CCCTTCGCGGGAGATAAAAAATTATTTTCATAGATTTAAAAATTAAGATTTATAGAAAATTGATTGTTTTGCATTTTTTAAGTTTTCTAAATGATTCGGGAGCGTTCCAAAATGCCTAGTGAACTTTTACAAATGCCTCGTGAATGTTTACAAATGCTTCGTGAATGTTTACCAATGCTTCGTGAACGGTTTGGGTGTTTCGTGAACGTTTACGGATGCTTCGTGAACTTTCCGCGGGCTTCGTGAACATTACCGCGGGCTTCGTGAACGTTACCGCGGGCTTCGTGAACATTACCGCGGGCTTCGTGAACATTACCGCGGGTTTCGTGAACATTACCGCGGGTTTCGTGAACGTTATCAAATGATTCGTAAACGTTACGGCGTGCTTCGTGAACGTACCAAAATAATTTCTGAACGTTCTAAAATGATTTGGAAAATGACCAATGATAAAAAACAGTTGACTGAGATACTTTCGTCCGCCACCATAAATTAAAGAGTCGTGTGTGTACAACCGCAAGGGTTCTAGGATACAGAAAAAGAAATGCCTAAAATTCGGAGTGCTTAAAGCTTGAAGTTGGAAGTTGGAAGTTGGAAGTTGGAAGTTGGAAGTTGGAAGTTGGAAGTTGGAAGTTGGAAGTTGGAAGTTGGAAGTTTTCATGATTCCTAAATTCAAAAAAATAATATGCAATGATAATAATTATTTTAATACAACCAACAAAAAAATTTTAACGTTTCATCATTATCAAAATAATATGCAATAGTAATAATAATTTTTTGATACGCAAAAAAAAATAAAAAAGTTTGGAGTATAGAAGTTTTTATTTTAGAATCAGACGTGATGCTTTTTTGTCAACAATTACTTTGTCATTGTCAAAGTCCAATTTAATACGCCATTTCTGCATTGTAGAAGCACCAATTATAATATCTTCGCTTAAATTTTCAGAAATTAAAAATTCATCGGATAATTTTATGTCATTGATAATAAAAGCTAATCTTATGGCTTGTTTTATACTTATGCTTTCGTTTTCTTTTGCCGTTTCAAAAAACATTGGCTCAGGCAGAGAATCTAATAATCCAAGTTTTTCAGCTACATTTTTTTTAATGAAGGAATAACTAGCCCCACTGTCAAATAATGTTTCAACTTCTGCTTTGCCTTTAGACCCTGCAAATTTTACGGATTGTGAAATAATACTCATAGTGATTTTATATTCAAAAACAATTTATAATGACACATAATTTTTTTACATCCCCAAAAAATATTTTGCAATTAAAAAAGTTTGGCGTTTCATCATTATCAAAATAATATGCAATAGTAATAATTATTTTTTGATACGCAAGGAAAAAGTTTCTCTTACCATGAAACATAAGTGCAGTTCTAAAAATACAAATTAACGTCATTGCGAGGGTTGCAACCCGAAGCAATCTTTGTTCTTGCTACCTGTCTGCCGTGTTCGGCACAGGCAGATTAGAGATTGCTTCCATTTCGCTTCGCTTATTTCGGCAAGCTCAATACGAGTCATGTCGCAATGACGAAACTAATTTTTGGAACCACCCTTAATAAGGTTAATCAAACATTCAATCCATTTCGCATTCTCATTCAAACTTTTTACTAATTGTAATTTTTTTTCTCCATGTTTTTTGAATAATTCACTGTATTCAAAATCTATTTCATAAATTGTTTCTAAACAATCTGCAACAAAAGATGGAGAAAAGACAAGAATTTTTTTTACACCTTCTTTTGCTTTTTCTTTAATTATTTTATCGGTGTAAGGTGCAAGCCATTTGCCATTAAATCGTGATTGAAAGGAGGTGATATATTTTTTTTTAGAGATATTTAATCGTTTAACAAGTTGCCGTGTTGTTTCATAGCAAGCAGCACGATAACAAAAAGAGTTTCGGGTTTCAGGGTTCAGGTTTCTATTTTCACAATCATATATTGATAAACAGGATTTGAAATTTTTACTATTATCACTTTGCTCTTTTTCACATGCTTTAAATATTTGTCGTTCCGGCAAACCGTGATAACTGAAAATAAAATAGTCATATTCTTCGCAATTATATTTCTTTGAAACATCAATCCACGCATCAATGAAATCAGGATGGTCAAAAAACTTTCTGATAAATTTTATTTCGCAAGAGAGATTTATTTTTTTAATCACGCGTTTCACTTCTTTAATAGTTGATTCCGTAGATGAAAGAGCATATTGTGGATAAAGTGGAAGCACTGTTATTTCATTTACATTTTCTTTTTTTAGATTTTGTAAAGCAAATTCTATACTTGGATTTTGATATCGCATTCCCAATTCCACGATATATTCCGATTCTTCTTTTGAAGAATGATTGGACACGAAACGATTGAGTTCTTTCTGTAAAATATTTTTAACTTTTTTTCCGTGGACAATTAATGGAGAACCATCACTTGTCCAGATATGTTCATATTTCTTGGCTGATTTTGATGCACGGAAAGGAACGATAAAAAAGTTGACAAGAAAAAATCTTACAATAGAATGAATATCCATTACAAACGGATCGTTGAGAAATTGAGATAGATATTTTCGCACATCTTTTACAGAAGGCGAATCGGGTGAGCCAAAATTGACGAGAAGAACTCCTTTTTTCATTAATCAAATATTTTTCAATAAAAAGAAAGCAAAACCGCTATTGAGAATTGACTATTTATTACTTGCCTGCCTGTGCAGACGGCAAACAGGTAGTGAGCGTGGTTATTGAGCGGAGCCAAAATAAAGCCGAACTATTGTTTATTGTTTATTTAACCGCAAAGCAAAAGTATTTAATTTCTCATATGAGGGAACAAAGCATGAAGCAAAAAGAAATTTATTCCTATGGCATATACCTGTAATCAACAGAAAGAGATTTAGTCCAAAATGGTTGGTCAAAATTTGCAGGCATTGTTTCGGGCTGAAGCCCGATAATTATTTCTGTAATTTGTTTTCCGTCAGCTAAAGCAGATGGCAATTGAAAAATGACAAGGGAATTATCAAGTTATCAAAACGGCACTCGTGATATTTCTTGCGTAAGTCCTATATCAAAAAAGGAAATTAATTTTAGACTTCAAACTTTAAACTTTTATCCATCTGTGTGTAAAAAAAAAATTCATGTACATTTGTTTTTTTATTATTCATAATTAATAGTGCTATGACATTTCTCTCTTTCGGCTGGCTTGATATTATTGATATTTTTCTTGTCGCTATCCTGCTTTACCAACTTTACCGATTAGTTAATGGTACTGTGGCGATGAATATTTTTTTAGGCATTGTAGCCATTTACTTTATCTGGAAAATTGTAGAATCGCTGAATATGGAAGTGCTGAGCGAAATACTCAGAAAATTTATTGATGTTGGAATCATTGCACTGCTTATTGTTTTTCAACCGGAACTCCGAAAATTTTTGCTATTGATAGGAACTCCGGATTTCTTAGACAAATTTTCGTTCGGAAAAAAATTATTTAAACAGAAAAGAAAACACCTTTATTCATCTGACTTGCAGTCAATCTTGCAATCCTGCAAAAACATGAGTGAATTAAAAATTGGCGCACTAATCATTCTTGCAGCAGATTCTGATTTGAATTTTTATATCAAAACCGGTGAAGCAATGGATGCAAAAATCTCGTCCAAAACTCTGGAAAGTATTTTTTACAAAAACAGTCCTCTGCATGATGGTGCTGTAATAATTTCAAATAATAAAATTTGCGCAGCACGATGCGTCCTTCCCCTCACTGAGCAGAAAGATTTTCCTTCTCATCTCGGCATGCGTCACCGTGCAGCAGTAGGAATCACCGAAATTTCTGATGTGCTCGCCATCATTATATCGGAACAAACAGGCGAAATTTCTTTTGCCAAAAAAGGATACGTTGAAAATGGAATTAGTATAGAACAGTTAAAGATGAGAATTGAAAAAGAAATGAGTTGAAAAATATTTTGTTATACTTTTTTCTAAAAATTCTTTTCTGTGTATCGCTATGAATACCGGGCATTTGTTACATTTCTTCTATAAATCCTTTTTGATTTGTTCGTCATGGCGGGCTTGACCCGCCACCTCAATAAATTATCTCCTTAGTTCGTCATTGTGTAATTAAAAATTTTATGTACGTTTCAAACCTAAATTCAGTTCGTTTCTTTCTTTTCAAATTCTTTTATTAGCACTTCTTCTGATTTTCCGAACATATTCATCAATGCCTTTGCATCGTTCGCAAAAGCATGAGTGGGATATTTTGAAATGAGTTGCTCGTAAAATTCTTTTGCACGAATAGTATCTTTCAAAAATTCCTGATAATAAAATCCCTGCAGGAAAATACATTCAGGAATTTTTTTGAACTTTGGATAATTTTTACATATCCGGCTCAAATAATTTATCGCCTGAAAATATTCTTTCATCGCATTTGCCAATTCAGAAGCCCTGAATAGATATTCGGCACAATGAGCAGAATCATCAGAATAATTTTTTGCAAAATCAAGATATGAATTTACAACGTTATGAGCGAGTTTTTTGTCAACAGAAAAACTTTTTGAATTAAAAAGAATTTTTTCCATTGAATCAATTTTTGAAATAACTGCATTTTTTTCTGCGGAAGTATCATTCTTATGTTCGCACGATACGATAAAGAAAACAAAAGCAGTAAACACAAGAACAAAAATCTTTTTCATAATGGTAATTATTTTTTATTAGGGAATTTCATTTTGTATTCTACTTCCACATTACCTTTTGAAATATCATTAAGTTTGCTTTTCAATAATCGTCTTCTTAATGGTTTAATACGGTCAATAAATAATTTCCCTTTGGTGTGATCATATTCATGTTGAATAATTCGTGCAGCCATTCCCGAAAAAGCTTCTTCGCGATTAACAAAATTCTTATCCTGATATTTCATTATGATATTTGAATTTCGTTTTACATCTTCCCGTATTTTAGGAATGCTCAGGCACCCCTCGTTGAATATCCATTCATCGCCCGACTCATTAATTATTTCTGCGTTGATAAGAATTTTTTTAAAATTTTTCATTTCCGGATATTCGCCATCTTCTGTCAACTGATTTCCATCTACAATAAACAATCGGATTGCTTTTCCAATTTGCGGAGCCGCAAGACCTATTCCTTTTGCATATCGCAAAGTTTCAAACATATCCGCTATCAACTGTTCCAGTCCGAAATAATTTTTATCAATTATAATACATCTTTTTCTGAGGATAGAATCGCTATATGATATAATTGGAAGTATCACAATAATTAATGTCTGATGGTTGATGGCAAAATGAAAATTGTTTTTTTCATTAGTAGTAATTTTATCTTTTTACTGTTTTTATATTTGTAGTAAAAATAAAAATTAGTTTGCTACATTTTTTTAGGATTGATAAATTCAAGATACGACTGAAGAATAATTGTCGCGCTGATTTTATCAACTAACTCTTTGTTTCTTCTTGCCATTTTTTTTATTCCAATTTGAAGCATAGTGCTATGTGCTATTTTTGAAGTAGAATATTCATCCATTCTGTCAATCTTCATGGAAGGGAATTTTTTTTTAAGAGTATTACAAAAATCATCAGCAAGTTTTGAAATAATACTTTCTCTTCTATTAGAATTTGGATCTCCAACTACTATACATTCCACATTTTCTTTTCTGAAATATTCTTCCAAAAAAGTTATCACATCCTTTGAACAAACTGTTGTAAGTCCGCTCGCAATAATTTTCAATGGATCGGTAACAGCAATTCCAATTCTCTTCGTACCAAAATCAATCGCCATTATTCTTGCCATAGTTATACAAAGTTAATCGTATATATTTGTCAAATAATATTGAAAAATAAATATGAACCGAGGGTGGTTCGTAGATTTATATGAAGAAGTTATGGATTGGTAAGATTGCTTCGGGCAACCCTCGCAATGACGAGTAATTAAAAATAATAATAATAAGCAAAATATGTCTCTGCGTAACATCAGTTAATGATTTATAAAACTTTGCGTCTCTGCGTCTTTGCGAGAAATAAAAATTACAAATTGTCTGAACTATGATTTATGTGATTAAATGATAAACTTGAAATCTTAAACTTTAATCTCTTGCTCTGTATCTTTGCGTCTCTGCGTCTTTGCGAGGAAGAACAACTTGAGTAATTATAAACTGAACCTAAAATAATTTTCAAATGAAAAAAATTATTGAATCTGCATGGAGTAACAAAGAACTCCTGAAAGATGCAAAAACACAAAAGACAATTCGTGACGCGATAGAACTGCTTGATAAAGGAAAAATTCGTATTGCTGAACCAATATCTAATAGCTGGCAGGTAAACGAGTGGATGAAGAAAGCAGTGATTCTTTATTTTCATATTCAGCAGATGGAAGTTGCCGAAGTTGGTCCGTTTGAGTTTTATGATAAAATAAAATTAAAAAAAAATTATGCCGCTCTTGGTGTGCGTGTGGTTCCGCATGCTGTTGCAAGATATGGTGCTTATATTTCTCCAGGAGTTATTCTGATGCCTTCGTACACAAATATTGGTGCATACATTGACAGCGGAACATTAGTTGATACATGGGCAACTGTTGGCTCCTGTGCGCAAATCGGAAAAAATGTTCATCTGAGCGGAGGAGTTGGAATCGGCGGAGTATTAGAACCCATACAAGCATCACCTGTAATTATTGAAGACGGATGTTTCATCGGTTCAAGATGTATTATTGTTGAAGGAGTGCGTGTGGAAAAAGAAGCAGTGCTCGGAGCAAATGTTGTTCTTACTATGTCCACAAAAATAATTGATGTTACAGGCAGCAAGCCGAAAGAGTACAAAGGATTTGTTCCTTCTCGTTCGGTTGTTATTCCGGGAACTTATACGAAAAAATTTCCTGCAGGAAAATTTAATGTTCAATGTGCGTTTATTATCGGCAAACGAAAAGCAAGCACAGATTTAAAAACTTCATTGAATGATTCGTTGAGGGAAATATCAAAAGTATAGCAAAAAAACATGCGAAGAATAAGAGTTATTCCAACACTATTACTTAAAGACAACGGTTTAGTAAAAACTCGTTGCTTTAAAAATGAAGTATATATTGGCGACCCTATCAACGCAGTAAAAATTTTTAACGAAAAAGAAATAGATGAAATCATCATTTTAGATATAGATGCAACTATTCAAAGCAGAGGGCCGGATTTCGCAAAAATTGCTGACATAGCAGGTGAATGTTTTATGCCGTTATGTTACGGTGGTGGAATTACAACAATTGAAGAGATAAAAAAACTTTTTTTTATTGGAATTGAAAAGATCTCTTTAAATACCTCAGCGGTAAAAAATCCTCAATTGATTAGTCAGGCGTCAAAACTTTTTGGCAGTCAAAGTGTTGTGATATCTATAGATGTTAAGAAAAAAAATTTTGACAAATATTATGTGTTTATCAATCGTGGTAAAACAAATACTAAAAAAGAAGCAGTTGCATTTGCAAAAGAAATGGAAGACAGAGGAGCGGGAGAAATTTTGTTGACCTCCATCGGCAGAGAAGGAACATTTACAGGATATGATTGGGAACTCATTCAAAAAGTTTCTCAAGTTGTAAATATTCCTATTATTGCCTGTGGTGGCGCTAAAGATGCAGATGACTTTGTTACTGCTGTAAAATATGGTGCTTCTGCTGTTGCTGCCGGTAGTATGTTTGTATTTAAAGGAAAATTGCGAGGCATACTCATTAATTTTCCATCACAAAATATCTTATCAGAAAAATTGTATTCAGTAAATCAATGAATAAATCCATCTTAATTATTTCATACGTTTTTCCTCCTTACCCCGGTATTGGCAGCAGACGCTGGGTGAAATTCGCAAAATATCTTACCAAAAAAGGATATGAAATTCATGTAATATGTGCGAAAAATCCGGGCAAGGCAACTTCTCAATGGATAGATGATGTTCAAAATGAACGAATAAAAATTTATCCGATAGATGTCTTTTATCCAAAAATATTTTCCTTTACCAACTATTCAAAATCCATTTTTAATAGAATTGCATTTCGGTTTTGGACATTATTTTTTAAATTATTTTCTAAAGGAGTTATCTATGACAGATCTCTTTTCTGGAAAAAACCTTTTCTCCGAAAAGCCCAAGCAATTATATCTGAGTATAAAATAAACAATGTAATCGTAACCATTCCACCTTTTAGATTGGCACATCATGCTTTGTCATTATTAACATTCAATAAAAATTTGAATTTAATTGTGGACTACAGAGATCCATGGACAGATAATACCACATTTCAGGGATTTGAAAATTTATCTTCATGCAGATTAAATTATGAAAAGAAGATAGAACGCGAAGTGTTGCAAAAATCAAATTATATAATTTCTACATCCGAACAGATGACCACTTGGGCAAAAGAAAAATTAAATTCCAATAAAGAAAAATGTATTACTATCTGCAACGGATACGATAATGATGATATAGTACGTTTTACAAACAATAGAAAAAACGAAAAAAAAATATTGATAAGTGCAGGGAATCTCTATGGCAATTTAGAATATTTGCTTGTTCCGTTTGTAAAATTTATTCAAAGAAAAGAACAACAAGAAAAAAAATTTTCTGACAAATACGGTTTTGAATTTTATGGTGAAATTTATCCTTCTTACTATTCTCTTTTGAAAGACAACAATATTAAATCCGTTTCTTTCAATGGATTTATTTCGCGTAAGGACTTGAATAAAAAATATAATCGTGCTGACTTTTTTCTTATGTTCACTGTAAATGATTTTGCATTTGCTTTCAACACTAAATTTTATGAATACCTTGCCTATCAAAAACCCATCATTCATTTTTCCAACGATGGTGCAGTTACACAATTTTTAGAAACCAATCAGTTAGGATTAGGTATAAAACCTACTTCGTTTGAACAAGATATGGAGCGATTGTTTGATTTGATAGAGAAAGAAAATTTAAATTACAATAATACTTTTGATAGCAGTTCGTTTTCTCTCGAAAATTTAACAAAAAAAGTTGAACAATTGTTCATTTGAGGATAGAGGAATTTAACCCTGCATAAGATTGATATACTCAAAAGGATTTAATTTTTTGGGAAATATGCAGGAAGGAAAGTTTGCGAAAATCCGAAAATCTATTTCTGTTCGGTATATTAGATGAGATATAATATTTAAGAACACTCGGATTACGCTTTGCTAAATCCGAGAGAGCGGGGTTTTTATTCGTTAGGAGAAAATGGAAAATAGTATGGAAAGTAGTAATGCGAAAAAAGAGAATGGAAAGGAAACATTTATCCAGACATTTCAAGAACTGAATTTTTCTATTTTCTAATTACTTATTTCTTTTTTCTATACCATTTTCTATTTTTCACATAACCAAATAAACGGGCTCAAAGTCAAAAGGGATTTATGGAAGAATATTTAAGAACACTCGGATTACGCTTCGCTAAATCCGAGCGAGCGAGGTCAACCGTGCATACTATTTGTCTGTCTGAAAAAAAATTTGCTTAGTTTTAACTTTTTAGTCCATCTCGTGCTTGCTTTTCTGCAAGTGCTTCCATCTTTTCAAGACTTTGGTTGAGGAGAAGTACTCCAAAGATGTAGTGTATTGTTAGTCCGCACCCCCAACACAATAATGGCCAAAAAAACCATAAATACTGAGATGTCAACAGATTAAGAGTTATTAGTCCAGCATTGATTACAATGTAAATAATACTGTGACACAAGAACCCTCTTTTTTCATTTCTTGTAGAAATGTTTCTGTACGCTTGTTGGTAATCCTTTAATGAAATGTTCGTGTCCATTGTGATTTTTTTATTATTTTCCTACTCGTCTGGCTTTTCGGTGTCGCCCCGTTTTTTTAAGTGGTTTCTGGGCTCCACTTTTTTGATTACTTGTTTGTCACTTTTGGTGGTCAGCCATTTTCTAATCATTTATTATTGATTACTTGTAGTGAGCGACGGTTGGTGAACCAAGCCGAACCAAGCCGAACTATTGATTATTGAATACAATTTGCTATTGACTATTTATGCAAGTTCAATTTGAGGATTTGAATTTTTCTCTTGTTGTTCCAAAAGTTTTGTCCACTTTGCTTTTATGCGGTCAAATTCTTTTTTATTAAAATTCGGGTCAGTTGCTTTTTTGAACATTGCGTCCCGAATTTCACGAACCATTTGAACAGCGTCAAAAATTTTTTTTCTTTTATTTTTCATCGGTTAAATCTCTTGGGTTTCTGATTTCTAAAACTTTATAACCATATTTTAAGTTCACAGCATTATATAATCGTATTTTATCATAATTAACTATGTGCTTAAAATTCCAACTCACTAACAAATCTACTTGTTGAACAGTAGCAACAGCAATATGTTGAGTATCTGCTAATGATTTTTTTGTTACTATTTTTTCTTTGAGATAATACCCTGATAATTGTTTTGCTTCATCAGTAAGTTTTGCTATTTCAATATTTTTATAAGGAATGTTATTCAAAATTTCTCTGACGTGCTTTGGTGCAAATTTTAATTCAAATTCAGAAACTTCTGAAATAACGGCTTTGTATTTTCCTATCTTAAAATATTCTATGAGACGATTTGACCAATGTTCAAATTCGTAATCAAAACATCCACCAAATACTGAAGTGTCAATATAAATTCTCATAGTTCAAATTTACAATTTCTGAATTCTACTTTTATAGGATTTACACATTTCTATCTGCTATTTTCTATTTAAAATTGATTATTGATTATTGATTATTCATAAATCGTTGTTCGTTATTCGTTGTTCAATTATTCTAAAGAC
>JAZDJJ010000177.1:0-25775 GCA_043804035.1 Bacteroidota bacterium | reverse complement strand
ACCTATCTTGAATGGGTAGATAAAAAGCCAGTTATCAAACACACAAAAGATTCAGGATATTATTTAGGCAACAATGAATACATCATAGCAGACACAGAAGGTTCTGCATCTTCCAAGAAAAAATTATTTGATGTAGTAGTTAAAACACTTGAAGAAATTGCTGTTGTGAAGAATGGTGTGCAAGCATACACGGTAGGCGAAGGAACGCCTGTTTGCACAGAGGAAATGAAAAACAAAAGAGTGTATCACAGCAACTCAAAAAAGGATTCCAATTGGATAAAATATTTGGATGGTGTTGATGTTAGTCGTTACAATTTAGGTTGGAGTGGACAATTCATTAAATACGGAAGGAATCTTTCAAGACCAAGAGAAGCAGAACTTTTTGTTAATGAAAGAATATTGGTAAGGCAAATTCCTTCTCAACTTCCTTATTGCATTCATGCTTGCTTTGTTGACGAACATCTTGTGAATGACAACAACAGCATGATTATAAAAATCCTCAATGATGAAAGATACAATGTGAAATACATTTTAGGTGTTTTGAATTCTTCTTTCATTAGTTTTTGGTTTGCTGAAGAGTTTGGAAAACTTTCAAGAAAAATATTTCCTCAATTTAAAGTGAAAGAATTGAGAACTTTCCCTTTTGTTGCTGCACCAATGAAAACTCAAAAAGAATTTGAGAAGATTGTAGATAGAATCATTTCTGGCAGAGAGAAAAACAAAGACACCAGTGATTTAGAAAAACAAATAGATGAAATGGTTTATGAACTTTACAACTTAACAGAAGAAGAAATAAAAATAGTAGAAGCATCATCATGAAACCATCTTTAATTTCTGAAATAGTAAACTTTATAATTGCTACTGAATTAGAGCAGTTCAAACAGGATTTTGATATAAAACCCATTCCACAATCACAAGACATAAGTTCTCTTGCAATTGAATGGCTTTGCTTTTACTGTAAGGAAAATGTTTCTATTAAGAATAGAGACGCAATTAAAAATTATGTTGACGAAGTAATGCAAACGAAAGATTACAACACGGAAGGTTGGAGTAGAATTCCAGCACTATTGGCAGCTTCATTTACATTGACAGAAACTGAATATCATTTAAACAACTTGCTTCAAAATCTTTCATGCCATCAATCTACAAACAGAGAGTTTATCTGTAAATGCCTAACAATTATTTGTCCCATTCTTCCTTTTGACAACGAATACTTTCAAGGTTCGGTTGAAGAAAATTTAAGAAAGCATCATGGATTGGATTATATCAGTGTAATCATGTTGCTTAACTCAAATGGTGAAGATGAAGCCAAAGAAAAGTGGTTAAAAGAAATTTGCGAAAGCGAAACTTTCAAATCAAATAATTTTCTTACTGACTTGCTTTCGGGAAAATTTTATAAAGAAGATTTCTTTCAAGAGACATTAAATGAAATCAAAAGCCACATCTTATTTAGAATTCTGAAACACTCTTACTCTTACAACAACCAGATAAACATATTTGACAATAACAAAAGAGTTTTCCCAAAAACATTAAATTCATTTTGTGACAATCATCCGTTAGACAGAGAAAGTTTTCAATTTAAAATAAATGCTGAATGAAAAAGTCAACGCACATTGCAAGCACATTTTATTTTTTGCTAACGCATAAAGCAAACGCAGGAAAAAATAAAAAGAGATTGCAAGTCAACGCACCAAGCCAGAGCAACTATGGCACAGACGGAACGACCGAAAAATAACAACGAATCGCTTACAGGCGTTTGCTTTCAGTGACGGGACAGTATCTCGTAGGACAGGAAAGTGATAATTTTAAACGGCAGTGCTTTGTAGAAAATTCAGTAGGTAAACATCGCCACCGAAAAGCCAGCGCCGAACCGTTACCTGCAAGAGCAGAAAGCACCTCATGACCGAGAAATTTATCAACAATTTCTCCATTTCTTGTTCTACAAAATTTTATTGTATTTATTGCTATTACCGGGATCAATTTCATTGAGCAAAGTAACTACTTTTGTTTTTTCTATTGCTTCTCCTTGTGAGAAAAGATTTACTATCTCATCCGCTTTTGCGAGAAAAAATACCTGAAGATTAAATGAGCCGGGTTTTCCTTCGTGTACTTTTTTTAGAAGTTCTAATGAAGTAAGAATTGTAGATCTGCTTGCTGTCAGATCATCTACCATCATATCAAATCCCATGCGATGATACTTATACATACATTCTCTGATTGGCTTAAAAGTTTGATTGAGCATATTCTCCACAAGCCAATATCTGTTGCGTGTGTCTTCATAAGATTTCCATCCTTTTTCTGCTGCATTTTGTGCATTGGTAACCACTGTTTGTGCTTTTTGAAAATATGGCGTTCCTCCTTCCAAAGAAAAACTATCGTAATCCAAACCAATAATCATGTAGGCATAAAATGCCAGTACCGAAGTAAGATTGGATGTGAAAGATGATTCCACAAATTCCATCGGTTGATACTCCACATATTTGAACTGTAAATTATTGTCATTGTAATTAAAGAGAAGCGAATTGTAGGAAGTTTTAAAAATCGGCCTGCGCGCTTGTACCTGAATACTTCCCTTAAAATCATCAGACGATGGCTTATCAGTTACAGTAATCACAATACTACATTCAATTCTTTCATCTATCTGAAAAACATCATTTGTCCATTTACGATTGTTCATAAACTCATAAATGGATTGCTGAAGTGTTTGAAAAATCTTTTTGTCGGCTGTGTTCTGAAATTGGGGTGAAATAACCTGCACTGAGCAATTAAGTTCTTGAGAATAAATAACAAATGACGAATGACAAATGACAAATGGCAAAAGAAATGCAAGTATTTTTTTTCTTATGATACTCATTTGTAGTTATTATTTTTCAGAGACAAATTGAATTTTAGGTATTGTTAAATAAGTATAGGGATTGCTTCCCATTTCGTTTCCTCATGGTTCGCAATGACACTCAATTAAACGTCATTGCGACGGGAGGAACGACCGAAGCAATCTAAAAATCTATACCAAATTAACAATGCCGAATTTTATTGATTATATGGCTAACAATTTCTTCCGCTGCATTTTTTTTGCTCATCAACTCAAACTTCTTCACTTTATTTTCTTTATCAATGATAGTAATTTTGTTTGTGTCGTAACCAAATCCGCTTTTTTCATCTTTCAGTGAATTAAGAACGACGAAATCCATATTTTTATTTTGCAGTTTCTTTTTTGCATTTTGAATTTCGTTTTCTGTTTCCAAAGCAAACCCTATCAAAATCTGATTTTCAGTTTTTCTTTTCCCTAATTCTAAAAGTATATCTTTTGTTGGTATTATCTCTATCGTATTTTTTTTACTTATGTTTTTTTTAATTTTCTCTCTGGATTTCTTTGCCGGTTTGAAATCTGCCACCGCTGCAGCCATCACAGTGATATCTGAGTTTTTAAAATACTTTGTGCATTGCTGATACATTTCATCCGTAGTGATGACATCAATTCGTTTAATGCCAGGATATTTTGTTTCAAGGGAGTTGTGTCCGCAAATCAAAGTTACTTCTGCTCCGCATTTTGTTAATTCTTCTGCAATAGCAAATCCCATTTTTCCTGTGGAATGATTTCCAATAAAACGCACTGGATCAATTGCTTCGTAAGTTGGTCCGGCAGTAACTAATGCTTTCTTGCCGTTTAGCGGGCTTTTTTTTTTAAATGCTCTGAAATAAAATTCAATATCGTTTCCGGTTCAGCCATTCTTCCTTCGCCAATCAATCCGCTGGCAAGTTCTCCTGTAGCAGAAGGAATTATAATATTTCCGAATGACTGAATTTTTTGCAGATTAAATTTTGTTGCCGGATGCATATACATTTCTGTGTCCATTGCCGGAGCAACAAACACTGGTATTCCATCAGCATCCTTTTTTTTCTGGATGATTGTGGGAGTTGAAAGATAAATAGCAAGTAAAAGATTATCACAAATTCCATTTGCCATTTTAGCTATTATATCGGCTGTGGCAGGAGCAATTAAAATGAAATCAGCCCAGAGGGCAAGTTCAATGTGACTATTCCAATCCCCATGATTGCCTGAAGTAAATTCCGACAAGACAGAATTTTTTGAAAGAGTGGAAAGTGTTAGCGGAGAAACAAAATGCTTTGCAGAAGGAGTCATCACTACTTTTACATTAGCACCTTGTTTTACAAGCAAACGAATAAGAAAAGCACTTTTGTACGCAGCAATACTTGCCGAAATACCGAGCAGAACATTTTTTTGTGAAAACATTTTTAATATAAAATTTAGAGTTAGATAAATTCAACGTTCAATCTTATACTTACATTATTTCATTATCCCCTCAAAAGTTCGTTGATTCTTTTGTTGGATTGCGAAAATATGTTTTATCATCCAGAAATTCCTGAATCGCAATAGAATGCGACTTAGGTAAGTGCTCATAATATTTTGACACTTCAATCTGTTCTCTGTTTTCAGAAACTTCTTCCGTAGGATTAGTATGCAAAACAAACTCATCCAACTTATTGGTGAGTTCTTCTTTTATTTCAGAATTAATCTGATTAGATCGCTTGCTTATTATAGCAACAGCTTCGTAAATATTATTTACCTTGGCTTCCAAAACCCTCAGGTCGCGGGTGATGGTATTTGTTTCTGCTTTTGATTTTTTGTAATCCATAATTTATTAAGATTTGTTTTTATGTAATTGTTCTATCTGTTTTTTAGTACTAATAAAAATACTTCCTGCATCTTTCATGTATTTGCTATTATCAGAATAATAACTCAAGAATTTATAATAAGCATCAATAGTTGATTTATGCCGTTCTTCCTTTTTTGTTTCAATACTTTTGAGGGCATAAATATAATTTGCTTTCAGAATCAGAAACATTACTTCTTCTCTGTACTGTGTATCGGGAAAATCTTTCAGCAGATTCTCAAATGACGAGACAGCGGCTTTGTAGTCATACAGAAAAAAATATTGTTTTGAAATTTCATAATATTTTTTCTCAAGTTTAACCCGAAGTTTATCAATCAGTTCATTACATTCTTTCATGCGAGTGTTGTTCGGATACTTATTAATAAAATACTGCAATTCCTTGATAGCATTTTTTGTATCGGTCTGATCCAAACTGTAACGCGGAGATTCCATGTAAAAACAATAAGCGTACATATAAGCGCACTCCTCAGTGCGACTGCTGTTTGGAAATACTTTTACAAAATTATTGAAATAGTATCCTGCCAAAATATAATTACCTGAAGCATAAGTAGCATAAGCATAGTAATACAAAATTTTTTCTCCTTTCTCTGTTCCTCTGTAAACGCTCACTAACTCTTCCAGCAAAGCAAGGGCTTTAATATAATCTCCATTATCATAATATTTTACTGCTACCTCATACTTTTTATTATAGTCGGTACTTTTGAGTAATTTATTATAATCGCTGCAAGCCGAACAAAAAATCGCTGCAACAATAATCAGAAAAATTATTTTTCTAAACAGATACATTTTATTAAAAAGGGAGCAAAGATAATTTTTTTTCTTGTATTGAAGATAATTTTTTATTATTGCAAAATTATTCATTTAAGATTTACGCAGAAGTTTATTTTTGTTATGGATTTATTGATTATCAATGAAAAATAATGAAGTTAAATTTTTTTTTCTGTTTATTTATTTTCGGTGTTTCTATTATACAGATATGGGGGCAGCATGACCGTTGCAACCCGCCTTGTAATACAAAGGTTCGATTCTTTATAGGCGAAAATTTATTTGCAAAAATAAATGACCCAGATGAAACATATTTAATAAATTTTGGTGAATTTCCGAAAGAGGAAAATTCTTATTATATTCTTGACTATCATTCTACTGTTACCATTTATTATCCCGGTCCAGGAATTTATACCATAACACTTAAGGGTGGTGGTCTTTTTGGCAAAACAAAATCCATACAATATAAAGTTGCATGCGTGCCGTCTCCTGATAATTCTTATCCTTTAGTATCCACTATTCCATACTGTCCTCCGAGTTATGTAGAATGTTATCCAAGAGATACTGATTGTGATACAACCGGCCACACGTATAGTTTGGATGATATAAATAATTTGGATGATAGTGGTGAAACACCAAATGATGGAGAATGTCAAGAGTACTTGCCTGATTCTTGTGTAACAATATTTCCTCATTGCGTAACATCTGCAGGGCAGATAAGTATTTTGTATGGATGTGGCAATACCACAAGAAAATTAGTAAAGCCATTTGTTTTTGTTGAAGGACTTGATTTTGGGTCCCAGTTTGTTAATGGACAATATGGCGACTTTGGCTGGCCCGTATTTATTACAGGAGTTGACCCTGTTGATGACCCCTTGCAAATACAATTATTGCCCCAATTCCTCAAAAAACTGAATGCCGATGGCTTTGATATCGTATTGCTTGATTATCAGAACGGCTCCACTTACATACAAGCGAACGCTCGTTTGTTAGTTACATTAATTAATAAAATAAAGGATGAACTAATTGCAAATAATAGCAAACACGAAATAGTGTTAGCAAGCGCAAGCATGGGTGGCATAGTTGCAAAGTATGCTCTTTCTTATATGGAAAACAATGCTTCTACGGGATGTAGGAGTGGCAAATATACTCCTTATTATTCAGCCGCTCATAACGTTCGGTTATTTCTCTCTTTTGACTCTCCACACAACGGAGCAAATATCCCTATAGGTGACCAGTTGCTGCTTTATTTTATGAGAATTATAAAGAAATTGGTTCCAGATGTTGATAAATCGTTAAAAAGATTAGCCGAACCTGCACCCAATCAATTGCTTGTATATAATAAAAGCAATATTCAGGACCATGTACCCGGTCCTCATCATTTGCGATATCAATTGCTTGGTGATACTAATATGAATTTTCCATCATTGCCAAGAAAGGTAAGTATTTCAAACGGTAGTTGCCAAGGCATTCGCCAAATGGATAAAGATGGGAATAATCAGTTTGGTCCACGCGAAATTATGGTTAATATTTGGATAGAAATTGTTTTTTACGGAATGAGAGCAAGGGTATGGTCAACTCCTAAATACACTTCTTCCCTAAACGCAGTGTACGAAGCAAGAATTTCAGTGCTATTAGGCTTGGTATATCCCGGCTGGAGAAGAATAAAAAATGTTTATGAGTATGATGCCGTTGCGGGTG
Organism: Bacteroidota bacterium; assembly: GCA_043804035.1. Lineage (GTDB taxonomy): Bacteria > Bacteroidota > Bacteroidia > Palsa-948 > Palsa-948 > JAZDJJ01. Next base: position 18,612 of record JAZDJJ010000177.1, on the reverse strand, counting down.
GATACAGAAATACTAATGCAGATATCAGTAACATAGCAAGTAATTTTTTGCCTGATACGAAATGGCCACATCATTGCTTTATTCCTACAACCAGTGCATTAGCTTTTGCTTTTTCAAACGATCCTTCTTATTCTAATACAAAGAGAGATTTATTTAGTGGAACCAACCATGCGTACATTCGTAACTCTTCCATTACTCCATTTGATGCCATCTATGCTCCTGATTTAAATCAGGGACATATAGAAATAACTCAGGAGAACATTGACTGGATGATGGAAGAAATCAGTCCTGAACATTTATATCTGCAAAATCAAAAGGTCAATAAACCGGCAGTTTATGAAGCGCGTAACAGTATAACATCAGGAAGCGATGTTGATCCGGTGAAAACGCCAAGTATCAGAACATTGCCGGGTGATTATACAATTATTCCAAGTTGCAGTGATATTACATTCAGGGCAGGAGAAAAAGTTACATTAAAAGATGGGTTTAGTGCAAAAATGGGAAGTAAATTTCGTGCTTACACAGACACAATGTGCAAGGTATGTGCAAATGCAATGCGTTATGCCAGTAATAGTAATGCTAAACTTGAGCCGGTTACAAACAGTGTTTCTTCTGCCGAACACAAATATGTCAATCTGCCAAATCAGTTATCTGATATTGTTATTACTCCTAATCCAATGAGCGGATTATTTACTTTACAAATACCGACATCTTTTCTTATTATGGAAAGAAACTCAAATGAAAAGAGTTGCGAACTTTTTATTTACTCCTCTCTCGGCCAACTCATCCGCCATCAAACTCTTACCTCTCCATCAACAAAAATTGATTTATCCTCTCAACCCAACGGAATTTATTTCATTCATATAAAAACCGAACAAGAATCATTCACACAAAAACTAATCATACAGAAATAAAAAAAAATATTTGCATTTGTAAAAAAATAGTATTTTTGCAATAACAAAAAAAATCGGCAACAGGAATCTGAAGGAATAATTAAACAACGCAAAGTATTTTCGTATTTCTTGGCGACTTTGCGCCTTGGCGAGAAACAAAAAGTATTTTTGCATAAATCCTAAAATAAATCTTTGCCTAAGTTCTATGTATGTTTGCATCGTCAAATCAAAAAATTAATTAATATTTTATAATTATGATAGAAAGAAAATATAATTTCAAAGACGTAGAAATGCTTATATCAGCAAAAACTCTTTGCGATAATTTCAAAGCATACAAATCCCCAATAATAGCATTACGGGCAAACTGGGCTGACCCTTTCATTACTAACTTCCAAACAAGGATAGACACTGCCATCAGTGTATATCTTGGATTAGACCCAAAGAAAGACCTGAAACTGGCAACACAACAGATCTTACAAATACAAGCACAGACATTATCAAACCTCTCTTTATTCAAAACAAACATAGTAGCCGATTATGCCACAGACAAAATCCGTCTGAAATGGCTATTAGATACACTCGGATTTACAGATAACTATAAAGATTCTCTGAAAAAAGATCAAGAAGCATTAGTAGAACTACTTCAAAAGTTCAAATTAAATATGACCACCGCCATCAAAACCGAAATATCCGCAAAAGGAACTAGTACTACACTAATAACCGATATAATAAACAGTGCCGACATAATAAAAAATGCCGACGTATATCAGGAAGGTCTAAAAGGAGCCAGCAAAGAACTAACCAACCAAGCAATAACAGAGTTTAATGCAATCTATGCTCAGGCAACAGCTATATGCAAGATAGCTGCTAAACTCTTTAAATCTGACCTAGTCAAAAAAGATAAATTTACTTTCGCTAAATTAACATCAGACCTTAACGCAGGAGCGAAATCTGTAAAAGCAAAAACCACAAATACTAAACAAAACCCATAACAAACAAATACAGTCAATAAACCACGAAGAACACTTGTGATTTTATCTTTACCAAAAGGGTAAATTTTAGTTTTACATAGAAAGTCCTTTGTAGGTAAGTTCTCCATACTTGCAGGTAATTTTTAAATGAATAACGAACATTAGAACATTTGAATAACGAATATTGAAATTTTAAAACCGCAGTAGTATTGTGGTTTTTACTTCGTTATTCTTCATTCGTTGTTCTATTGTTCAGAAACTATATTTACCTACTGATACCTTTGTAGCACATTGATAGTCCTTTATAGCACATTGAAGGTCATTTGTAGCACATAAAAGGTCATTTGTAGTACATTGAAAGTCATTTGTAGCACATTGACAGTCGTTTGTAGCACATAGAAGGTCATTTGTAGCACATAGAAAGTCATTTGTAGCACATTGAAAGTCATTTGTAGCACATTGAAAGTCATTTGTAGCACATAGAAAGTCATTTGTAGCACATAGAAAGTCATTTGTAGCACATTGAAGGTCATTTGTAGAGCACATAGAAAAGTGTCCTATGTAGCACATAGAAAGTTGATTAAAACGTTATCTTGGGCATTGAACGTTCTACCGAGATCACACCGAAATCTTGTCGAAATGTAAAATATTCCATCACACAAAAACTAATCATACAGAAATAATTTAGTCCACATCCAAAAATTAAATACAAATGCCATTTATCGCTAACATAATTGCGAGACAAATTCTTGATTCTCGCGGAAACCCTACAATTGAAGTAGATGTAATCACCGATACCGGAATTGTAAGCAGGGCTGCTGTTCCCTCAGGTGCTTCTACAGGAAAACACGAAGCGGTGGAACTACGCGATGAAGATGAAAAATATTTTCTCGGTAAAGGAGTTCAGAAAGCTGTGAGCAATGTAAATTCTGTTTTGCGACAAGAACTCAACGGAATGATTATTTACGATCAATGTGCGATAGATAAAAAAATGATATCGCTTGATGGAACCGATAACAAAGAAAATTTGGGAGCTAATGCTATAGTCGGTGTTTCGCTTGCTGTGGCAAAAGCAGCAGCAGAAGAATGTCGGTTGCCTTTGTATAAATATTTAGGTGGTGTAAATGCCAACACACTTCCTGTACCACAAATGAACATTCTTAACGGTGGCTCACATGCTGATAACGGTTTGGACTTTCAGGAATTTATGATAATGCCAGTCGGCGCCATATCTTTCAGTGAAGCATTAAGAATGGGAGCGGAAATATTTCATCACTTAAAAAATGTCTTGAAAGAAAATGGATTTTCTACTAATGTTGGCGATGAAGGCGGATTTGCTCCCAATTTAAAATCTAACGAAGAAGCAATAAAAATTATTCTCAAAGCAATTGAGTTAGCAAAATATAAACCCGGTATAGATGTTTGTATTGCTATGGATATTGCCGCTTCGGAATTTTACGATGACGAAGAAAAAGTTTATCACTTTAAAAAATCTACAGGCGATAAATTATCTTCAGCAGAAATGATTGACTACTTTGCTGAGTGGGTTAAAAAATATCCGATTATTTCCATAGAAGATGGATTAGATGAAGATGATTGGGACGGATGGAAACTTTTAACAGAAAAACTTGGAAAAAAAATTCAAATAGTGGGAGATGATATTTTTGTTACAAATGTAAATCGTTTGCAAAAAGGAATTGACAACAATATAGCAAATTCAATTCTGATAAAAGTGAATCAAATCGGAACTTTAACAGAAACCATTAACGCAGTGAATATGGCTTACAAAAATTCTTACACATCTATAATTAGTCATCGTTCAGGAGAAACCGAAGACACCACTATTGCCGAACTGGCTGTTGCCCTGAACACAGGTCAAATTAAAACCGGCTCTGCTTCACGTTCCGACAGGATTGCAAAATATAATCAACTTCTGAGAATAGAGGAACAGTTAGGAGAATCGGCATGCTTTCCTAAAAAAGAATCTATACTACGATTTAATTGCGATTGATTTATTTTCGTCCGATGTTATTTCATTCAACAAAAAATTTATCGTCATTTCATTTTGCAGAATTGTTTATGATATAATCGGAAATGCGATTAGTGTTAGAACTCAAAAAACTTTTTGTCAGATGTACAAAAGCCAACAGCACTTCATAGACGAACTTGAGAAAGCAGGAGAACTTATCCGTATAAAAGAATTTGTTAATCCTCATCTTGAGATAGCAGAAGTTGTTGACCGCATTTCAAAAAGTTATTCTTCTACCCGATGTAATACTGATTCCTTACCTTTTAACGGAGAGATGAAATTAAATGGGGTGGCACTTCTTTTTGAAAATACCGGAACTGATTTTCCATTACTCATCAATGCTTTTGGTTCTGAAAAAAGAATGTGTATGGCTCTTGGCGTGAATCACATAGACGATGTTGCAAAAGAAATAGAGAATCTGTTCCATCTCTTTTCTGCTCCAAAAAATTCCATCATTGATAAATTGAAAGTCATTTCGCAACTTAAAAAAATTTCTTCTTGGATGCCCGAGAAAAAAAAAGGCAGAGGAAAATGTCAGCAAGTTGTAATGAAAGTTCCCGACATTACAAAATTTCCGATTATGAAATGCTGGCCTCACGATGGAGGAAATTTTCTTACGCTTCCTATTGTTCACACTATTGACCCAAATACAGGAATAAGAAATGTTGGTATGTATAGGATGCAGGTGTTTGGTCCCAATCTCACTGCAATTCACTGGCATAAGCATAAAGTTTCGGCAGGACATTTTAACGAGTATAAAAAACTTGGAAAAAAAATGCCTGTGGCAGTTGCACTTGGAGGTGATCCCATCTATGCTTTTTCTGCTGCTTCACCGCTTCCGCCAAATATGGATGAATATATCTTTGCAGGATTCCTGAGGAAGAAAAAAGTGGAGTTAGTGAAATGCTTGACGCAGGAAATGTTTGTCCCTGCTGATGCCGATATTATCATTGAAGGATATGTTGACCCGAACGAAGAATTTATTTTGGAAGGACCATTTGGCGATCACACGGGATATTATTCTCTAGCTGATTATTACCCAAAGTTTCATATTACCTGCATTACTCATAAGAAAGATGCAATTTATCCCTCTACTGTTGTTGGAATTCCTTTACAGGAAGATGCCTGGATTGGAAAAGCAATTGAACGGATTTTTCTTGCGCTGATGAAGATAACTATCATCCCTGAAATTTTAGATATGGAAATGCCTGCCGAAGGTGTGTTTCATAATTTGACAATTGTAAAAATTAAAAAAGAATTTTCAGGTCATGCACAAAAAGTGATGAATGCAATGTGGGGAGCAGGACAAATGATGTTCAATAAAATTCTTATCATCGTTGATGGTGATGTGAATATTCATAACTACGAAGAAGTTGCGAAACGAATTTCAGAAAATGTAAATCCTGCCAGCGATATTTATTTTTCCAGAGGACCGATGGATGTACTTGACCATGCTTGTTCTGAATTTGCATTTGGCGGTAAGATGTGCATTGATGCTACTTCACCACAACTTTCTTCAGAAGAAATCGGAACAAACACAAAAGAAAAAGAGTTTAGATTTTTTCTCCCTTTTAGTGAGACCGAGAAGAATTTACTTATGTCTGTTTTCCCTGAAATCAAAGGCATAAATTTTTCGCTTTTGCAGAAAGGCATTTCCGTATTGTTTATTTCTGTTGAGAAGAACCGCAAAAATCACATTCGTGAACTGAATGAAAAATTATTTTTACGCAAAGAATTTAAAAATGTAAAGTTTGTGATTTATGTAGAGCACAAAGCAGATGTGAATAATATAAAAGATTGTATATGGCGATTTGCAAATAATTTTGATTCTAATCGTGATTCATATTTTTTTCCTCTCTCATTTGTGGATGGACAGAGCGTGGGGTTTGATGGCACTCGTAAAACCAAACAATATGACGACTTTCACAGACCTTGGCCAAACATCATATCATCAGATGAAGTAACAATAAAAAACGTGGATGAAAAGTGGAATAAACTTTTTCTCTCTTTGGAAGGACAAAAAATATGCTCCATTCCTTCTCCTTCATTGAAATATAGGAAGCAATTATACGATGGAGATGCAGTAGTTGAGGAATAATCCAATGCAGATTTATTCTTGTCTTTTGAGCAAATACCAGATACCTTATTTTTGTATAATGATTTTTTGTACGAATGATTCTTTGTTTGTTTTTGCCTTGATAAAATAAATTCCATTGGAATGAGAAGATAAATCAATTTGCAAATGACTGCCACTATATCCTGCTACTTCATATATTTTTTCTCCAACCACATTATACACTTCCAAATCTAAAGCATGAGACATAGAACCTGAAATCTGAAACTGCCCCGATGAAACCGTAGGATAAATAAAAATATTTTCCAAACTGTTACAGCGAACAGATATCGGTCCGAAGTATTCGTAATTACCGTCATAATCGGTTTGCTTAAGACGATAGTAAAAAGTGGTGGTGGCAGAGGGCAGTTCTGTATCAATAAATTCGTAATTACGGGTGGTGGATGAATTGTCTGCACCTTTTACTTTTCCAACCTCATCCCAACCCTCTCCCTCACCCCAACCCTCTCCCTCACCCCAACCCTCTCCCTCACCCCAACCCTCTCCATTTGGAGAGGGAGCAATAGCACGCTCAATAGTGAAATAATCATTATTATCTTCGCTTGCAGTGCTCCATCGTAGAGACGCAATGCATTGTGTTCCCACAAGATTGCATTTGCCTTCAAAAGAAAGTAGTTCAATTGGAATCATAAATGTTTGACACATATTGATTACCTGCACAGGAGTATTTTTCTGTACAGTGCTACCATCTCCAACTTGTCCGTAGTTATTAAGCCCCCAAGCCCAAATTGTACCTGTTCCTCCACTTTGCAAAGCAAGAGTATGACTACATCCACCTGCAATAGCAATGATGCTCGTGAGATATCCTGCACCTCCCTGTACAATTACCTGCACAGGAGCATATCTATCTATTGCATAGCCATCTCCAAGTTGACCATTGTTACCGTTTCCCCAAGCCCAAACCGTATTGTCGTTTCTAATGGCAATAGAATGAGCATATCCCGTTGCAATGGCAATAATACCAGTAAGATATCCTACACCTCCAGGTCCAATCACTTGCACAGGGGTGAGGTGCTGCGTTGTAGTGCCATCTCCAAGTTGCGCATCAGTGTTTCGTCCCCAAGCCCAAACTGTGCCACCAGTTTTCAGTGCAAGAGAATAACTCTCTCCCGTTGCAATGGCAATGATGGCAGTGAGAAATCCCACACCTTCCGGTCCAATCACTTGCACAGGAGTATATTTGTCTGCATTACTCCCATCTCCAAGTTGACCACTTTGGTTGTTTCCCCAAGCCCAAACCGTATTGTCATTTCTAATGGCAATGGAATGATCCTTTCTCGATACAATGGTTGTGATACCAGTAAGATATTCACCCCCAGTTCTTATCACTTGCACAGGAGTACGTCTTGTTATGCCATAGCCATCTCCAAGTTGACCATTGACATTGTTTCCCCAAGCCCAAACCGTATTGTCATTTCTCAAAGCAATGGAATGATTTTCGCCAGCTGCAACTGAGATAATATCTGTAAGATATCCCACGCCTCCCTGTCCCATCACCTGCACAGGAGTATTTCTGGTTGTTGGCGTATTATCCCCAAGTTGATAATTAGCGTTGCGTCCCCAAGCCCAAACCGTTCCATTACTTTTTACAGCAAGTCCATGATCCGATCCTGCTGCAATACGTTTAATACTTGTGAGACCAACCACCTGTACAGGAGCAGAACTATAAGAACCACTTACTAAATTATCTCCAAGTTGTCCATCTGCATTTTCTCCCCATGATCTTACGCTGCTATCAGTGCATACTGCTAAAGAAAAATAAAACCCGGCGGCTATTTTTTGGGCAAATGAAGGAAGAATTGCAAAATGCAAAATGCAAATTGCTGTTAAAAAAAATTTACTTTTCATAGTTTTACAAAAGTACAAACATACATAAAATTTCCAATTACGGAATAAAAATCAAAAAGGATTTATAGAAGAAAATTGGTAGTTCTTTATTGATGGCGGGTCAAGCCCGCCATGACGAACTAATGAGATAAGGGCAGTTCCAAAAATTGAACTCGTCATTGCGACATGACTCGTATTTGGTTATCTGCCTGTGCCCTGCAGACAGGTGTGAAAATAGAAAATGGTATAGAAAAAAGAAATAAGTAATTAGAAAATAGAAAAATTCAGTTCTTGAAATGTCTGGATAAATGTTTCCTTTCCATTCTCTTTTTTCACATTGCTACTTTCCATACTATTTTCCATTTTCTCCTAACGAATTAAAAAAAATTATTGTTTGCCATCCTAAATAGTTACTGATGAACCACACTCGGTTCATCTTTATTTGTATTTTTAGAACTGCCCTTAAGATAATTTCTTCTTCAAGGTTTACGCATTATTTTTTTTGTACCATGTCAAATATAATTTAACTATTTTTGTCGGACAACAGTAAAAAAATAATGACAAAAGGATTTAACTTGATAATTCCCTGCGACTTGCCACAGGGTTGTTCGTTAAGATAAAGAATAAAAATTTATGACATTTCGTTTCACCATAGGACGCAAAATAGGAATTGGCTTCGGTATTCTGATTTTCCTGACGCTTTTTGCGTTCGGGCTTACTATGGTTACTCTTATAGAAAGTCGTCAGATAAACGATAAAATCACAAACCTTTATACTCCATCCGTTAGTGCTTTACAGGAATTAAATATTCTTGTTGTTCGTTCCAAAACTCTTATCTCCAATTGGATTAACATTCAACAAACAGAACACGAGGATAAAAACAAATTGAAAAATCTAATCAAACAAGATTATCCTGCACTCAAAGACAGAATCAATATACTGGCAAAAAAATGGAACAAAGACGACGAAGAATCCATCACTTTCATTTTTAATTCACTGAACGAACTATTTGCCTTAGATGAATATATTATGTCGCAACTCAATTCGTTTGATAATTATAACGAGCCGTCCATTATGTTTGAATCCAAATCTATGGTAGAAGATGCCGATGGCGAAGTGAACGACAAAACCCGAAAAATACAAGACAAACTTTCTGAACTTATCAAACAGCAGCACGAACAAGCCGACATAAAGAACAAAGAAATGCTTTATTCGTTCACTGTTTTAAGAAAAGTGGTGCTCTCGTTGGGAATTGCTTTACCGATAGGAGGAATCCTTATTGCTTTATTCACTGTACGCACTATTGTTCGTCCGGTAGACGAAGTAAAACAATTTCTACTACGTATGGCACGTGGAATTTTGCCCGATAAAAAAATTAAACACCGTCATGATGAAATTGGAGAAATGTCTCTTGCTCTTGACCGCCTGATGAATAGCATGAAACTAACTACTGAATTTGCACGTGAGGTGGGTGGTGGTAACTTTGATTCTTATTACAGTCCGCTGTCGGAAGATGATAATCTGGGACTTGCTCTGATGAAGATGCGTGAGGACTTGCGTGAAAACGAACGTGTGCTGGAAAATAAAGTGATTCAGCGGACAGCAGAAGTAGTGCGCCAAAAAGCAGAAATAGAATTGCAATCCAGAAAAATTGGAGTGTTGTACAAACAAGTTACCGATTCTATTCATTATGCAAAAAGAATTCAAGAAGCCATTTTGCCTCCCGATAGTTTTGTAGAAAAACTTTTGCCCGATTCATTCATTCTCTATAAACCCAAAGATATTGTCAGTGGTGATTTTTATTGGATAGAAAAGATGAAAGACAAAGTATTATTCGCTGCTGTTGACTGTACAGGACACGGAGTGCCTGGCGCATTTATGAGTATAGTGGGATATAACATGCTCAAACAAATCATTAACAAACACGAGATAGTTCAGCCATCACACATGCTTGATGAGTTGAGCGATAATGTGAGCGAAACGTTGCACCAGCGCAGTTTTGAAGAAGCCATTTCTAAAGACGGAATGGATATGACGCTTTGTTCTTTTAATACAAAAACCAAGGAGATGGAATTTGCAGGCGCCTTAAATCCTATGTATATTATTCGTGGAGGTGAATTATTTGAAATCAAAGGAAACAAATTTCCTATTGGAATTTTTTTGGAAAAAGAAACCAAGAAGTTTACGAATCATAAAATACAAATGGAAAAAGATGATGTGGTATATATTTTTTCCGATGGATATATTGACCAATTCGGAGGACCGAAAGGAAAAAAATTTATGACAAGTAGATTTCGCAATCTGCTGATTGATGTTCATACGAAACAAATGTCTGAACAGAAACAAATTCTTAACAATACTATAGAGCAGTGGCGCGGCAAAGAAGAACAGGTTGATGATATTCTCGTAATGGGAATGCGAGTAAACTGAATGACGAATAATTTTATTAATATCCCAACGTCTTTAGCATGGATTTGAAACTTTGCTCTTTGGCAAAAAGTTTTGTGGTAATTTCTTCATTTTCATCACGGTCAATTAAAACATGTTTTGGTGCGGGAATGAGACAGTGCGAAATACCTCCGTATCCTGCAAGTGCTTCCTGATACGCACCTGTGTGAAAGAATCCTATATATAATGGTCCGTCTGCTCCGTGTCCTATCTTAGGAAGAAAAATTTGTTCCGAATGTGCTTCGGTGTTGTAGTAGTCCAAACCATCGCAACTTAATCCGCCAAGATTTACCCGTTGATATTCTCTTTCCCAATGATTGATTGCAAGCAAAATAAATCGTTGGTTAATGCCCCATATATCTGGTAATGTGATTATAAAAGAAGAATCAATCATATACCAAAGTTCGCGGTCGTTTTGCTGCTTTTGATCAATGACAGAATAAATTGTAGCACCACTTTCACCTACAGTGTATGAACCAAATTCTGTAAAAATATTCGGCTCTTTTATTTTATTCCGCTGGCAGAATGTTTTTATTTGCGAAACAATTTCTTCAATGATGTATTCATAATCATATTCAAAACCAAGCGAAGTACTAATAGGCAATCCGCCTCCGATGTTGAGCGAATCTAATTCTGGACAAATGTGTTTGAGTTCGGCATACACATTCAAACATTTTGCAAGTTCAGTCCAATAGTAAATGGAATCCTTTATTCCTGCACTCACAAAAAAGTGAAGCATCTTTAATTCAAATTTTTTACTTCCTCTGATTCTTTCTTTATAGAAGTTCACGATTTCTTTATAGCGGATGCCAAGACGAGAAGTGTAATACTCATAAGTTGGTTCTTCTTCCGAAGCAATACGGATTCCAAGTTTGCATTTGCTTCTTGTTTTCACATATCTTTTGTAATATTCCAGTTCGTTTTTATTGTCAAGTACGGGAATTACATTTTTGAAACCGTTGTTAATTAGTTCAACGATGAATTGCGGATAAGGTCTACGTTTGTATCCGTTACAGATAATCCATGTATCTTTTTTTACTTTGCCCGCTTTGTAAAGTTCTTGGATAATTGGAATGTCGTAAGCAGAAGATGTTTCAAGGTGTGCATCATTTTTCAGCACTTCATCCAGCACAAAAGAAAAATGAGATGACTTGGTGCAGTAACAATAAGTATAACTACCTTTGTAATCGGATTTTGCCATAGCAACATTGAAAAGTTTTTTTGCTTTTTGTATTCGCAAACCAATCATAGGCAGGTAAGAGATTTTAAGTGGTGTTCCGTACTGTTTGATAATATTCATCAACGGTACATCGTGAAAATGAAGTTCTTCATCAATCACATTAAATCCTTCCTGTGGAAAATGGAAAGTTTGATGGATAAGATCACAATAACGGTTCTTCATAAGTTTTAGAAAAATAGAAATTGTTTTTTTATTTATTCTGCAAAGTTGATAATTTATTTGACAAAGCAAGTGAGTTACATTGAAAATATTTTTGTAAAGTAAATGAGTTGGATTATGTAATATAAAATGATTTACGAATAACGATTAACAAATAACGATTAACGATTAACGAAGTAACGATTAACGAAGTAACATGAATTATCGCAGCACAACCAAAACCCCAATTTGTCGGAATGAATTACGAATAGAAAATATTCTGACAGAAAAAACCATTGAAGCAATAAGTCATCTTTATCAGAGAGTTATTCTTCCCGATAATATTATTTTTCAAAAGACGAAGAAGGATTTTGAAGGTGATATCACTTTACTAATTTTTCCTCTCACTGTGATTTCTCAAAAATCCCCCGAAGAAACCGCACATCAAATTGGGAATTTCCTGAAAGAAAATGTTTCGGAAATAAAATCTTTCAATGTCATAAAAGGGTTTCTCAATCTGGTGATTGATGATGAATATTGGAAAAACTGTTTAACTACTTTTTGGCATTCGCTCTTCAGTCATCAATCTTCAACAGAGGAGATGGTGATGATTGAATTTTCTTCTCCCAATACAAACAAGCCGCTTCACCTCGGACATATCCGAAATAATTTACTCGGCTCTTCGCTTGCAAATATTCTAAAGGCAAACGGCAAGAAAGTAATTCGTGTGAATCTTGTGAATGACAGAGGCATTCATATTTGCAAGTCAATGCTTGCATGGAAAAAATGGGGTAATGGCGAAACACCTAAATCAAGTGGAATGAAAGGAGATCATTTTGTCGGAAAATATTATGTGGAGTTTGATAAGCAAATGAAAAATGAAGAATTGAAAATGGTTGGCTATGAGAAATTAAATAAAGAGGAAGCGGAGAGAAAAACGCCATTGATGATTGAGGTGCAGGAGATGCTACGGAAATGGGAAGCGGGCGATAAAGAAACAATAGAACTTTGGAAGATGATGAATAGTTGGGTGTATGAAGGATTTGAAGAAACATATAAGCAACTCGGAATTGAATTTGAAAAAACATATTATGAATCTCAAACATATCTTCTTGGAAAAGAAATTGTGGAAGATGGATTAAAGAAGAATATTTTTATCAAGAAAGAAGATGGTTCGGTGTGGATTGATTTAACTGCTGATGGATTGGATGAAAAACTTCTTATTCGGTCTGATGGAACTTCGGTTTATATGACTCAGGATTTGGGAACTGTTGTTCAACGTTTTGAGGAGTATAAAATGAACAAACTTATTTACGTTGTTGGCAGTGAGCAGGAATATCATTTCAAGGTTTTGTTTCTGATTTTGAAAAAACTCGGATACGAATTAGCAAATAATTTGCATCATCTCTCTTATGGTATGGTAGATTTACCTTTAGGGAAAATGAAATCGCGGGAGGGAACAGTGGTTGATGCAGATGATTTGATGGAAGAAATGATTCAATCGGCAAAGCAAACGACAACAGAACTTGGCAAGACAGATTCTCTTTCAGATGAAGAAGCAAATAATTTATTTTGTACGATTGGAATTGGTGCGCTCAAATATTTTATCCTGAAAGTGGATTCAAAGAAACGAATGCTCTTTGACCCGAAGGAATCTATTGATTTTAACGGCAACACCGCTCCATTTATTCAATATACTTATGCAAGAATAAAATCGGTGATAAGAAAAGCGGAGGAGCAAAATATCAAATATCAAATATCAGATATTAAATATCAAATTGTTGATAAGGAAAAAGAGATATTAAAACTGTTTTACGATTTTCCCCGCGTGATAAATGAATCTGCCGAAAAATATAATCCCGGTGTGATTGCCAATTATGTTTATGAACTCGCAAAAGAATACAATCAGTTCTATCAGGAAATCCCTATTCTGAAAGCAGAGAGTAGTGAGATAAAAAATTTTCGTCTGTTGCTTTCGGCAAAAACTGCTGAAGTAATAAAATCTTCTTTGAAAATTCTTGGAATTGATGTGCCGGAAAGGATGTAAGAGAATTGATTATTGAGAATTGATTATTTACTATTGATTATTGATTATTGATTGTTGATTGTTGAGTTATGCCGTCAAGCAATTGAATCATACGAGCGAGAACATAATTTTAGTGTGCAAAAGATTATTATTTGTATTAGGGCTTACGCCAAAAAAACATTTTTAGTAGTGGTTCTTTATTGATGCCGAGTCAAGCCCGCCATGACGAAAGTTGTTCTTTTTGCGTAAGTCCTATAACAATTCAACAATGATTTATGTGTAATAAAAAAAATTTATGTACGTTTGTTTGCACTTCAAACTTAAATTCGCCTGAAAAAAGTTAGTCGCTTTTTGAAAAATCCACAAACAATAAATCATGCTAAAGAAAACACCATTGATTCTTGTAACAAATGATGATGGCATTACTTCACCCGGCATTGCCGCACTTATTGAAGCGATGCAAGAATTAGGAAATGTTGCTGTGGTTGCTCCCGATAAACCTCAATCAGGAGTAGGACATTCCATTACTATTAACTCCATACTGCGAATACAGAAAGTAAAATTACAAGGAATAAAAAATGCTTATAGTACTTCCGGCACTCCTGTGGATTGTGTTAAATTGGCATTGTATAAAATTCTGAAACAAAAGCCGGATGTATGTGTTTCGGGAATAAACCACGGTTCAAATATTTCTCTCAATGTAATTTATTCCGGAACTATGTCGGCAGCCATAGAAGGTGCCATAGAAGGTATTCCGTCTGTGGGATTTTCGCTGATGGATGCTTCTATCGGCGCTGATTTTTCTGCTTCAAAAAGTATTGTTAAAATTATTACTGCTAATCTGCTTCGCAATGGACTTCCTTCCGGTGTTTGTCTTAATGTGAATATTCCTCCGCTACACATTTCTCAACTGAAAGGAATTAAAATTTGCAAACAAGCAAAAGCAAACTGGAAAGAAAAATTTGAAGAACGAAAAGATACTTCTGGCAAACCATATTTTTGGCTCACCGGTGAGTTTATGAATTTTGATAAAACCAAAAAAGATACTGATATATGGGCTGTACAAAATAATTTTGTTTCTGTTGTGCCGGTTCAATTTGACCTTACAGAATACCGAGTAATTCCCGAACTTAAACAGTGGAAATTAACTTTATGATATATTCCGACAAGAAACGTTTTGATTCAATTGTATTAGGAATGTTTTTGGGACTTCTGTCTCCTTTCCTTTCACTTTTTATTTTTTATTTTCTTTGTTACAATCATTTATCTTTTTCTCTGTTTTTTACCGAAATAATTTTAAACAATAACATTCTCTGTCCTGTCATTAGTTTATGCACCATTTCAAATCTGCTTGTCTTTTTTATTTTCATCTGGTCTAATCGTAATTACAACGCACGTGGCGTACTTCTTTCTACTTTGATTTATATGGGTTATGTGGTGTATCAAAAATATTTTTTGGAATGAAATATTATATCATAGCCGGTGAAGCATCTGGCGATTTGCATGCCTCAAATTTGATGAAGGAGTTATTTCATCTTGATAACGATGCTGATTTTCGCTGCTGGGGAGGAGATCTTATGCAGCAACAAAGAGGAAAGATTGTTAAGCATTATCGCGAACTTGCCTTCATGGGATTCGCAGAAGTGATTATGAATCTTCGCACTATATTCCATAATATAGAGTTCTGTAAAAAAGATATTCTACAATACAATCCCGATGTAATTATTCTGGTGGACTATCCCGGTTTTAATATGAGAATAGCCGACTTTGCAAAACGAAATGGATTGAAAGTATTTTATTACATCTCACCGCAAGTTTGGGCGTGGAAGCAATCTCGTGTTCATAAGATAAAAAAGATAGTTGATAGAATGTTTGTTATTCTTCCTTTTGAAAAAAAGTTTTATGAAAAATTTAATTACGAAGTTGATTTTGTTGGTCATCCGCTTTTAGATGCTATTGCGCAAAAGAATCAGAATATATGCTTTGATGATTTTGTCAGAGAAAATAAATTAGATAACAAACCCCTGATTGCTATTTTACCAGGGAGCCGAAAACAAGAAATTGAAAAGATGCTTCCGGTAATGGTAAAGATGAAAAGGTTTTTCTCTGAATATCAGTTTGTAATTGCCGCTGTGCCTTCCGTTCAAAAGAAATTTTACGAACAAATAATTGGAAATGATATAAAAATTATTTCCGATAAAACATACCATCTCTTGCAACATTCTTACGCTGCTATTGTAACATCAGGCACAGCAACTCTTGAAACTGCTTTATTCGGTGTGCCCGAAGTTGTTTGTTACAAAGGAGGAACAATATCGTATCATATTGCTAAACGATTAGTGAAAGTGAATTACATTTCTCTTGTGAATCTGATTATGGAAAAAGAAATTGTAAAAGAACTGGTACAAAATGATTTCAATTCCGAAAATCTAAAAAACGAACTTCATAAAATTATCTATGATGATAAGTATAGAAGTAAAATGAAAAGCGAACTGATAAATCTAAAAGAAAAATTAGGAGGAGAAGGAGCATCTGAAAAAACAGCAAAACTGATAATCACAGAACTTACGCAAACTCGTATTGACTTTGAACATTGATCTTCGGACATTTATCTTGCCGAAATGCCGAAAATGCCGATGGGAGTTCAAATCTCTCCGAAGCCACAAAAAAAATAAATCAAAATAAAAAATAAAATTTATGAAAAAATATTTAATCCTTATTTGTAGCAGTTTATTATTTATTACTCAACCATCAAATGCCCAATATCACAAATTGGTTGATACAAATAAAATGTGGAGTACTTTTAATCATTATGGGCCATCAAAAGTATATGAAACTTATTTTACTAAATTCAATGAGGATACTATAATAAATTTACTACATTATTATAAAGTATTCAAATCATTTGATTCAACTCAAGCAAATTGGATAAATGATGGTTATATTCGTGAAGATTCAAATCATAAAGTATTTTATAAAAAAGATATTTCGCAAGTTGAATTTTTACTTTATGATTTTAATGCAGATGTTGGCGATACAATTCATCGTTATATTAGTGATCGTTTGACCATATCTTTAAAAGTTGATAGCATAAATACAGTTAATATAGCCGGCAGTTTAAGAAAAAGATTTTACCTTAGGGCAAAAATGATGCCTCCAATTAATGAAATATGGATTGAAGGAATCGGCAGCTTACTCGGAATATTTTATAGCGGATATATTGGAGTTTTGGATAGCTATAAACATAGTTTATTATGTTATTATGAAAATGATTCTTTGAAATATCTCAATCCTGAATACCAAAGTTGTTTTCATAATTTTTTGAATATTGAAGAAAACAAAAGCGAGGAGCAAATTTTATTATCAAATATTGAAAATGATTTTTATATTTTACAAGCAAGTTCAATCATTAAAGAAATTGTAATATGTAATATTCTTGGAGGAAAAATAAAAAATTATATTCCATATTCTAATCAATGCAATATTGACTTATCGCATTTTTCACCGGGTATCTATTTTTTATCAATCAAAATAGCAAATAAATCATTTAATTTAAAACTCATAAAATATTCAGCGAAATATTAAATCCGGAAAATAAATATATCTTTGTCGCACAACAACAATTACCCAACGGCATTTATATGTATCGGGTTATTCAAAATGGAGCAGTGATAGCAACAAATAAATTAGTAATTTTAAAATAAAAAATACTTGTTCATATTAAAATAATTTTTACATTTGCATATTCAAATCTGCCTGTGCAACATTGCAGACAGGTCAAAAATTTAATTTAATGGTTAGTTCAAAACGGAACATAATCCCCTTAACTGATAACTGATAACTGATAACTGATAACTGATAACTGATAACTGATAACTGATAACTGATAACTGATAACTGATAACTGATAACTGATAACTGATAACTGATAACTGATAACTTCTATGTCATCAACATCAGAAACAGGTCACGCAATCAATGTATCCAATTTTGGAATAATGATTTCGCGCGTTCAGGGCTTTGGCTCACGCTACAATCCCACTAACGCAACCATCAAAATCTCTAACCTGCAAATAACTTTTAACAATGGCAGTACATCCATGGTTGCCGTTACCAATACAAAACCTCCATTCACAAATTCAGTCAACGCACGCCATCAATTATTTAACGACATGGAAAAACTCTCCACACGTGGCATCAATGCTTATGACGCAACACAAGGCGTAACAAAAGCACAGGTAGATAGCGCAAAAACATATATCCGAAAAATCCGTGGAGCAAGAAAAAATAAAATCGTAGTTGCTCCGCCCTCACCAGATGCAATCATTCCCGCAACCGAAAGACAAATTTCCGTTTCACAGCAATCCTACGACCAGCAAGTAGAACACTTCTCAAAACTCATTGCACTCTTTGCTTTCGTTCCTACTTATGTGCCAAACGAAACCGAACTTCAAAATGCTCCCCTTTCATCTTTTCTCACACAACTGAAAAATATCAATACCGCAGTAATAAATTCCACCACTCCCTATCTCACAGCAATTCAAAATAGAAACAATGTTTTGTATACCTCCGACATAGGGTTAGTAGACCTTGCCCAAGAAGTAAAAAAATACGTAAAATCCGTAAAAACCATCACCCTTGCTGAATTTAGGCAGATTTCAGGGCTGAAATTTACTCATCCCAAAAAGAAGAAATAAGTAGAATTAACAAACAACCTGCCAAATTCGTGTATTTTGACGGCAATTGTTGTGTTATGCCTTCCCAACATCGTGTTATGCCTTCCCAATGTTATGTTATGCCTTCCCAATGTTATGTTATGCCTTCCCAACATCGTGTTATGCCTTCCCAACATCGTGTTATGCCTTCCCAATGTTATGTTATGCCTTCCCAACATCGTGTTATGCCT
>JAZDJJ010000176.1:0-8258 GCA_043804035.1 Bacteroidota bacterium | reverse complement strand
ATTTGTAATTTACAAATTATTTTTTATTGATATTTGTCCGCAGCAAGCCAACACCGATACAACTTTATGCCAAAAATTAAAACAACTTTCTTCTGCCAGAACTGCGGAGCGCAATCATCAAAATGGCTCGGACATTGTCCTTCATGTAGTGAATGGAATACATACATTGAAGAAGTAATTCAAAGAGGAGATAATAAAAAAGGTATTGGAAGTAGCGCACAACGTACATCAAAGCCATTACGCGTTTTTGAAATTGAACAAAGCGGGGAAGTTCGTATTGCTCTTCCCGATAAAGAATTAACCCGGGTGCTTGGCGGAGGAATGGTTCCCGGCTCAGTGGTTTTGTTTGGCGGTGAACCGGGAATCGGAAAATCTACTTTGATGTTACAAGTGGCACTTCAACAGAAAAACATCAAAACACTTTATGTTTCGGGTGAAGAAAGCGAACAGCAGATACGTATGCGGGCAGATCGGCTCACTACCCTTGCACCTGACTTTCCACAGATAGAAAAAAAATCTCTCGCCTTGGGAGATGCGAAAGATGAAATAGGATGCTACATTCTTTCTGAGACATCATCTCAAAATATTTTTAAGCAGATTGATTTGCTGAAGCCGAATCTTGTCATCATAGATTCTATACAAACGATGCACAGCGACTACATAGATTCTTCTGCGGGAAGTATTTCACAGGTAAGAGAATGTACCGCCGAACTGCTTCGCTTTGCGAAAGAAAGCGGAACTCCTGTGTTTCTCATTGGGCATATTACAAAAGATGGAATGCTTGCAGGTCCAAAAGTTTTAGAACACATGGTTGATACTGTTTTGCAATTTGAAGGCGACCTTCATCATATATATAGATTATTGCGCACATTAAAAAATCGTTTTGGCTCCACGAATGAACTTGGAATTTACGAGATGACAGGAACCGGGTTGCGTGAAGTAAATAATCCTTCTGAAATTCTCATCACCGCACGTGAAGAACCTGTAAGCGGAGTTGCCATAGCAACTATGATAGAAGGTATTCGTCCGATGTTAATTGAAATTCAAACACTCGTGAGCAGTGCAGTGTACGGAATGCCTCAACGTACAGCAACGGGATTTGACACAAAACGACTTTCTATGTTGCTTGCTGTGCTGGAAAAAAGATGCGGATTTAAACTCGGAGTGAAAGATGTTTTTCTAAATGTTGCCGGTGGAATAAAAGTAGAAGACCCTGCTATTGACCTTGCTGTGATTTGTGCCACTCTTTCTTCAAGCGAAGATATTCCTATTTCACAAAAATTTTGTTTTGCAGCCGAAGTAGGATTATCAGGAGAGATTCGCCCTGTGAGTCGTATTGAAAGCAGAATTTCGGAAGCGAAAAAACTTGGATTTGAAAAAATATTTATTTCCAAATACAATAAAACAGTATGTCACCAAAGCGAAAGAAATTCTCTGCCCTTGACGAAGAGCAAAGAGAAAGACATGGAAATTATTCCTGTTGTGAAAGTGGGAGATATTTTCCGATTATTGTTCGGATAAAAAAATTATTGCCCATCAGCCAAAATAGAATCTGCCTGATATAAATTCATCTGCGTCATTTGTCCGATAAAATACTGACTTCGTATTCCATAAATAATCACAGTTTCCCTTTCAAAAAATTCCCTGTAAAACTTTTGTCGCACTGCAATAATCCTTCGGGCGTTCCTGCAAAAACAATTTCTCCACCGGCATCGCCACCTTCTGGACCAAGATCAATCACCCAGTCGGCACATTTGATTATTTCGGGATTGTGTTCAATAACAAGCAGTGTATGTCCTTGTTCAACCAAACGGTTTAAGGCGTAAAGTAATTTATTGATGTCGTGAAAGTGAAGTCCGATAGTGGGTTCATTAAAGATGAAAAAAGTTCCATTCCCACTCAAATTTTTTCTAACTGACAGAGAGGAATTAAAATTTTCTTTCTTTTTTTCTTGAGAAAGAAAGTATGCCAATTTCATCCTTTGTGCTTCTCCGCCGCTTAATGTACTGGATGATTGCCCTAATTTTATGTAGCCCATTCCAACTTCCTGTAAAAGTTTTAGTTTAGATACAATCAACCATTCTTTTGTTCGTTTCATTATGGAAGTCATTTCTTTTTCTTTTTCAACAGGAAGATTAGGAAATGGATTAAAAAACGGAATGGCTTCATCTACAGTCATTTCCAGTATTTCTGAAATATTTTTTCCTTTATATCTAATTTCCAAAACCTCATCTTTAAATCGTTTCCCTTTGCATGCTTCGCAAGTGAGATGCACATCCGCCATAAACTGCATTTCAATAGTTACTTCGCCTTCGCCTTCGCATTCTTCGCATCTTCCTCCATCCACATTGAAAGAGAAAGTTGATAGTTTGTAACCACGCATCTTTGACAATGGCTGTTCGGCAAACAAATTGCGAATCTCATCATAAGCTTTGATGTAGGTAATAGGGTTTGAACGCGAACTTTTTCCGATGGGATTCTGATTAATGATTTCAACTGAAGAAATTTTGTGAATATCGCCAGTAATAGTTTTTTCAATATATCCGTTTGTATATGAAGAAAGCGAGATTATTTTTTTTAATCTTTCATATAAAACATTTTTCACTAATGTAGTTTTTCCAGAACCACTTACTCCCGTTACAACAGTAAATACATTCAACGGAAATTTTACTTTCAGATTCTTTAAATTATTTTCTTGTGCGCCATGCACTTCAATATAGTTTTTCCATTTTCTTCTTTCTCTCAAAAATTTAATTTTTTCTTTTCCTGTGAGATAATCAATCGTATAACTTCTTGTCTCTCTTTCCAAATGAGCGGGATCTCCATTTTCGTTAGATTCAGATGACAGAAGAATTGGAGATGGGATTTTCCCCTGAAAAACAATTTCTCCTCCGTTAATACCGGCACCTGGTCCAAGATCAATTATTTCATCTGCAGCGCGAATAATTTCTTCATCGTGCTCAACAACAATTACGGTATTACCAATGTCTCGTAATGATTTTAATATTTTAATCAGCCGTTGTGTGTCGCGCGGATGCAATCCAATACTTGGCTCATCCAAAATGTACATAGAACCTACAAGCGAACTGCCGAGCGAAGTAGCAAGATTGATGCGTTGTGATTCTCCTCCAGATAACGTATTAGACAAACGATTGAGTGTGAGATAACCCAAACCCACATCATCCAGATATTGCAACCGATTAGTAATTTCAACTAAAAGTCGTTTTGCTATCGGTAAATCATTTTCCAAAAGCAAATTTTTGAAAAATCTCAAAACATCTTTTACCTGCATAGATACAATTTCACCGATTGTTTTGTTTGCAACTTTCACATAATATGCTTCTTTGCGAAGTCGTGTTCCGTTACATTCGGGGCAAACTGTTTTTCCGCGATAGCGGGCAAGCATCACGCGGTATTGAATTTTGTAACTCTCCTGTTCAATGTATTTGAAAAATTCATTCAGCCCGTTAAAATGTTCATTGCCCATCCATAAAAGTTTTCTTTCTTTTTCAGAGAGTTGATAATATGGACGATGAATAGGAAAGTCAAATTTATATGCATTCTTTATCAGCATTTCTTTCCATTTGCACATCTTCTCACCTTTCCAGCAGGCAATGGCTTCTTCATAGATAGAAAGATTTTTATCAGGCACTATTAAGTTTTCATCAATACCTATTATACTTCCAAATCCTTCACAAGTGCCGCACGCTCCAAGCGGATTATTGAAACTAAAAAGATGGATACTAGGATCTTCAAAAGTAATTCCGTCTAATTCAAGGCGGGCAGAAAAATATTTTATAGTTGAAAGTTGAAGTTTTTTATCTGTAATTATGCCAACGATACATTCTCCCTTGCCTTCAAAGAATGCGGTTTGCACAGAATCGGCAATACGAGAGTCATTCTCTTCATCATTGGAAACATTGATGCGATCTATAACAAGAGAAATTGTTTGCTTTTTTGAGCATAAGACATTTTCTATCGCTTCTTCAATTCTCAAAATCTCACCATCAATCTGAATTCTGGAAAATCCTTGTTGATGTAGCAGTTTTAATTGTTCTTTTATATCTTTTTCAAAAATTATCGGAGCAAGAAGTACAATTTGTGTTTCTGGTTGAAAAGAATGAATATACTTAACAACATCAGCCACCGAATTTCTTTTTACCTGTTGATTTGAAATCGGAGAAAAGATTTTGCCTGTTCGTGCAAAAAGAAGTTTGAGATAATCATAAATCTCGGTGGAAGTGCCAACAGTAGATCGTGAATTGCGTGAAATGATTTTTTGTTCAATAGCAATAGCAGGAGCAATGCCTTGTATGTAATCCACTTCGGGTTTGTGCATACGTCCAAGGAACTGGCGAGCATAAGAAGATAAACTTTCAACATACCTTCTTTGCCCTTCGGCAAAAAGTGTATCATAAGCAAGAGAGGATTTACCCGAACCAGAAACACCGGTTATCACAATCAATTTATTGTGAGGAATTGTAACGCTAATATTTTTTAAATTATGAACGCGGGCTCCTTTGACGATAATGTTTTTTGATTTTATTATTTTTGTAAGTTCTTTGCTCATGAATTTCGGATATTGTAACAAACCTACATAAAATCTGAAATTTCTTTCCAAAGATTTTTTTAACATATCAAAGCAACCATTTATAATTTTTGCGTCATATAAATACAAAGGCAATGAATGATACCAACGAACAACAGTTTTTTGAAATTATTGATGGTTGTGTTAATGGAGACCGCAAATACCAGCAGATTGTTTATCAAAAATTTTATGGAAAGATGCTTGGCGTTTGTATGCGATACTCTAAAAACAAAGAAGAAGCCCGTGATATTTTACAAGATGGCTTTGTAAAAGTGTTCACAAATATAAAACACTATGCAGGCAGTGGTTCTTTTGAAGGTTGGATCCGTAAAATAATAGTAAACACAGCAATTGATTTTATCAGAAAAAACAAACAAAAGATTCAATATACTGACTTTGATAATGCAGAAACAAACGCAGAAGAAATAAAAGAAGAAGAAGATAATGATATTGAATATTCTAAAATCAGCACTAATGAAATAATGGAAGCCGTTCAGCAGTTGTCGCCATCTTACCGCATCGTTTTTAATATGTATGTGGTAGATGAATTCACGCACAAAGAAATTGCAAAACAACTCGGTATCAGTGAGGGAACATCAAAATCAAATCTGGCCAAAGCCAAAAAAAATCTTAAAAAAATATTATTGCACAAAACAATAAAAAAAGAAAAT
Organism: Bacteroidota bacterium; assembly: GCA_043804035.1. Lineage (GTDB taxonomy): Bacteria > Bacteroidota > Bacteroidia > Palsa-948 > Palsa-948 > JAZDJJ01. The sequence continues at coordinate 2,999 of JAZDJJ010000176.1, read as the reverse complement.
GAAATCGTTTGAACAACATCTTAAACAATCGCTAGAAAATTACGAAGACATGTATAGCCATGCCGATTGGAATGATTTAGAAAACAGGTTGAATAAAGTTAATTCCATTCAAAATACCAAAAATGTAATTGCAAAAACATTAATGATTGCTGCATCAGTTATTGTAGTTGCAGGGATAGTTTATTATTTCATTAATAACAATTCGGAAAATACAGAAACAATAATTCCCAAAACTACTATCAAAACATTGGTAAATGAAAATCCTATTCAGCAAGTTGTCTCTGATAATCAACAACAGATAATCAATCATCAGCCATCGGTATCTAATACTAATTCTCAGAAAGAGAAAGTTTTGGTCAATAATAATGTTACAGAAGATAAATTAGTTTCATCTGATAAAACCGAAAGTCAGGTTAGCATCAACGAAAACAAACCTGAGGAACAACCACAAAATTCAGACATTAAATCTCCCTCTTTAAATCCCCATTTTCCTAACGCATCTTTCAATTGCAATAAAAACACGGTTTGTACAGGCGATCCTGTTCTGTTTACATCTGACAATACCAATGTTCCCTGCAGTTTTCGCTGGGACTTTGGCGATAGTAAATATTCCATAGAGAAAAATCCCAAACACATTTATAAAGAAGCAGGAACTTACACAGTGAAACTTCGTACTACATCGCTTGCCGACAAAAAATCAGATGAACAATCAATGAAAGATATGATAACAGTTCATCCTGTTCCTGTACTTGAAATAAATTGGAATGCTTCTTCCGATGAAAGCAATCATGCTATTAACTTTGAAGCAAGAGGTGAAGATGTTGTTGAATGGAAATGGGATTTTGGAGATAAATCACGAATGCTTGTTACCGAACAAAATCCAACACATATATATAATAAAAAAGGAAATTATACTGTCTCGGTAATGGCAAAAAATGGATTTAACTGTACTTCCATTTACAAAAAAGATGTGAATGTTGAATACGAGTACAATCTGCTTGCACCTACCGGCTTCAGTCCTAATGGTGATGGATTAAACGACACATGGATACCTGTTGCTTTGCTTGAAGGCAATAAAGTTTTTACTATTACTATTTTTGATAAAACAGGAAATATTATCTATAAAATATCTGACAAAAATCATCCGTGGGATGGACAAAATGTTAAAACAGGTGATACATTTTTCTGGAGAGCCGTTGTGAAAGATAAAAATAGCGAAGAAGCAAATTATGAAGGATATATTATAATTTCTAATAACCAATAACCAATAACCAATAACCAATAACCAATAATTAATTCTTATGAAAACAATCAGTAATTTTTTTCGCATAACCATGCTTCTTGTGTGGTTATTCTCATTTACCATGTTCTCACTTTCGGTGCAAGGACAGGAAGTGAATTACAAAGACAAACCAAATGTTATTACAAAACAATCTAATGATGCCGATCTTGTAAAAGAACAGATAGACAAGATGAAAAAAGATGGAATCCTCCCTTATCCTATTATAGATGCATTAATGAAACAGCGTGAAAAACTTATTCTTAATGACAAAATAGTTAAAGGGACAAACCTTGCGAAAGATGGACAAACGCCAGTTCCGTTTGCTTCCTGTAAAGATATGGGTGTTGAAAACGGATGGGGAGCATGGAAAGCCATAAATGGAAAATATGTAAATCCTGCTACCATTACTGGTCCTCCCGGAACCTGTGTTCCTGGTCCTGCATTTGGATCGCCGTTAGCATCACCAAGCTCCCCACGTTATAATATTACAAGCGGTACAGGCATTGATCGTTGTACTCCCAGTAGTGGCGGTCCTCCGATTACTGATGTGGCACCGGGATTTGGAAATGCTTCTATTCAATTGGGCGAACCCAGAGTATGTGGTTTTGCGGCTCTGTGTAGTGATCCATATGTGTGTGATAAAGGGGGCAGTAGTCCTGCTTGTTGTGGTTGTGCAGAAAAACTAACTTATCAGTTTTTAGTAACTGCACAAGATACAAATTTTTTTTATACATATGCTATAGTTATGGAACTCCCTCTTTCGCCTAATATTCATGCCGAGGAAGACAAGCCATATGTTTATTTTTGTATACGTGATGAAAATGGTGCTGAGGTTCCATGTGCATGTATTACATACGTTGTTGCTGATAATTTGCCGGGTTTTTATCCAACAAATATTTGCAGAGTTAGCTGGCCGCAAAATTACTGGCCGAATGGGCCACCACCACTACAAAACCTTGGCACAAGCCCTATCTATTACAAGCCATGGACGTTGACAGGTGTAAATCTTTCTAAATATGTAGGAAAAACACTTACTGCTGAAATTCAAAATGTAGATTGCAGGCAGGGTGCACATTTTGTACATTCCTATTGGGATTTTAAGTGCAGTGCATCTGATCCATTGGATATAACTGTTTGTCCCGGAGAACAGGTTTCCATTACTGCTCCTTTAATAGACCTTGCGATACCATATACATATCAATGGTATCAGAATGGACAACCCTATACAGGCACTGGCAGCACTTCGCAAACTATTACTCCGAAAGTGCAGACGGGAGATACTTTTTCTGTTAATATTTTACAGCCACCACCCAATAATCTCAAGGAGTGTGGTTTTTGGGTTAAGTATATTCCAAAAACCACGGGCGTTAATTCTGATTTTACATACACCGGCAGTTGCGGTATCAAGAACTTCACTGGCAATCCCACTACAGATAATGGAACGCCTATCACCACTTGGAATTGGTCATTTCCAAATGGTACTCCCTCATCATCCACTGTTCAGATTCCACCGACCATTGCTTATCCGGTAGCAGTAGGAACATACACAGCAACACTTATTATATCTGTTGAGAGCGGATGTAAGGATACTATTCAGCATACATTTACTATGGGAGGTCCTCCCACTGCTGCTTTCACTCCAACATCTCCTTGTTTAGGAACAACAACTTTTCTTAATGATGGTTCAGTTGCCCAGTCAGGTGACCCTATTATATCA
>JAZDJJ010000175.1:0-10653 GCA_043804035.1 Bacteroidota bacterium | reverse complement strand
TGCTATTCTCTATTTGCTATTCTCTATTTGCTATTCTCTATTTGCTATTCTCTATTTGCTATTCTCTATTTGCTATTCTCTATTTGCTATTCTCTATTTGCTATTCTCTATTTGCTATTCTCTTTCTTCCTTGTATCACGCAAAGATACAGTACGATTAAATATTAAATTTTCATCAGAGGAATCCGAATCAACGCAAAAATATCCAAGCCGTTCAAATTGATAATGCATTCCCTCTTTTGCTTTTTTTGCAAATGGTTCAATATAACATTCCAATTCTTTCAGTGAGTTTGGATTGATGTTCGTTTTAAAATCAATTCCTTCTACTTCATCAGGATTTGCTTTAATAAAAAAATGTTCGTATAAACGTGCTTTCGCTTTAATCGCATGAGCAACAGAAACCCAGTGAATTGTTCCTTTAACTTTTCGTTTACTTCCGGAAAAACCACTTTTGGATTCTATATCATGAGTACAATGTAATTCCACGATTTCTCCCGTTTGCGGATCTTTTACAACTTCATTACATTTTATTATATAAGCATATCGTAGGCGCACTTCATTGCCGGGAGATAGCCGATAAAAATCTTTTGAAGGGTTTTCCATAAAATCATTCTTATCAATATAAAGTATACGAGAAAACAAAACTTTCCGCGTGCCCATTGATGCATCTTCGGGATTATTTACTGCTTCAATTTCTTCAACTATATTTTCCGGGTAATCAGTAATTACAACTTTAAGTGGATTCATCACCGCCATTATTCGCTGTGCTTTTTTGTTCAGGTCTTCACGAATGAAGTGTTCTAAAAGTTCAATATCAATTACTGTTTCTCTTTTTGTAACACCGATGTGAATACAAAAATTTCTGATTGCCTCAGGAGTATATCCGCGTCTGCGGAATCCGGAAATCGTTGGCATACGCGGGTCATTCCAACCGCTGACAAATTTACCTTCAACCAATTCAATAAGTTTTCTTTTACTCAAAACTGTATAAGTAAGATTCATCCGGGCAAACTCAATTTGACGAGAAGAAAAAATTTCCAATTCTTTAATATACCATTCATATAATGGTCTGTGTACTTCAAATTCAAGAGTGCATATAGAATGAGTTATTTTTTCAATGGCATCCGACTGTCCGTGTGCAAAATCATAAGTAGGATAAATGCACCATTTATTGTCTGTGCGATGATGCGAAGCATGAATAATCCGATACATTACAGGATCACGCATGTGAATATTAGGCGAAGACATATTTATCTTTGCACGCAAAGTTTTGGAACCATCAGGAAACTCACCATCTTTCATTCTTTCAAATAAGTATAAATTTTCTTCTATGGAGCGATTGCGATACGGACTTTCATCTCCGGGTTTTGAAGGTATGCCACGCGCTATGTTCATTTCGTCAGACGATAAATCACATACAAATGCTTTACCTTTTTTAATCAGAGAGACAGCGAGTTCATATAATTTGCCGAAATAATCGGAAGTATAAAATTCTCTTTCATCCCATTTAAAGCCAATCCAGTGAATATCTTTTTTTATTGATTCAACATATTCAACGCTTTCCGTAAGTGGATTTGTATCATCAAAACGCAGATTACAAAGTCCTTTATATTTTTCAGATAGTCCGAAATTCAAACAAATTGATTTCGCATGTCCTATATGTAAATAGCCGTTTGGCTCGGGAGGAAAACGAGTGCAGATGGTATCACATTTTTTTGCATTTATATCCTCTTCAATAATATTTTCTATAAAGTTTTGAATGGTTGTCATAATGATGCGAAAGTAAAAATAAAAGTAAAAGTAACACTAACTTAGAAATAAATTACTTTGTATTAGGATTTACGCAAACCTGTCTGCCGTGTTCGGCACAGGCAGATCCGTATCGTCATTGCGACTGCGAAGCAGGAAGCAATCTCAATTTCTACATAAAAAAACAGATTGCTTCGGTCGTTCCTACTATGCAATGACATCAGTGCGTAAGTCCTATGTATATTGAATGAATACTTTTAATTATTTTTACACAATTAAAAAATAAATAAATGAAATGCAAAATATTTAATACGTTTCTTTTTTTCTCTTTGTTATTTGTAACAACTCAAGCGCAGATTCAAAATCCTGTTCACTGGTCTTTTTCTGTCAATCAAAAAAATTCTACTGAAGCAGAACTTATTTTCAAGGCAAACATTGACAAGAACTGGCATCTCTATTCACAATTTCTTCAGAGCGACCAAGGTCCCATTGCTACCACTTTTACTTTTCAGCCGAATAAAAATTATCAACTTTTAGGAAAAGTTTTGGAAGGCAAGTTCCGCGAAGAGTATGACAAAAATTTTGAAATGACAGTGCGGTGGTTTGAAGGTGAAGCAATATTCATACAGAAAATAAAAATCCTTTCAACAGAAATATTCTCTGTTAAAGGAACACTTACTTATCAAGCATGCGATAACGAAAAATGCCTGCCTCCTCAGGATGTGGAATATAATTTTGTAATAAACAGTGGTGTGCAAATGCAAAATGCCATGTCTTTTTCTAAAACAGATTCGTTGTTAGGTTTGGTAAAAGATACAGTTGCTGACGCTGCCATTATTCCTTTTGAAATAAAATTAGAACCTGACTGCGGAGAATTAACAGGAGTAGATTTTTCCGGCATTTCCCCTTGGATTGCATTCTGGGAAGGAATTATTGCAGGATTTCTGGCACTGCTCACGCCTTGTGTGTTTGCGATGATACCACTTACAGTTAGTTTCTTCATCAAACAAAGCAAAGATCGGAAAACGGGAATTCGCAACGCCTGGATTTACGCTATCAGCATCGTTGTGATTTATGTGATACCCGGATTTTTACTTACAAAATTTTTTGGGTCTGATACGCTCAATGCTATGGCAAGCAATGTATGGTTCAATATGATATTCTTTATCATTTTTATTGTATTTGCTGTTTCATTCTTCGGTGCATTTGAAATTACTTTGCCAAGTTCGTGGGTGAATACAGCAGACAGTATGGGAAGAAAAAAAGGTATCATAGGAATTTTTTTTATGGCTTTCACGCTCACGTTGGTTTCATTTTCTTGTACAATGCCAATCATCGGAACATTACTGGCAATTGCTGCAAAAACAGGAAATAATACTTCGTTACTCCTTGGCATGACTGGCTTTGCTGTTGCACTCGCACTGCCTTTTGCTTTGATTGCTGTATTCCCTGCATGGCTCCAATCATTGCCAAAATCCGGAAGCTGGCTTAATGTATTGAAAGTAAGTTTGGGATTTATTGAACTTGCACTTGCTCTGAAATTTTTATCCAACGCCGACCTTGCTTATCACTGGGGAATTCTTAAACGGGAAATTTTTATCGCACTTTGGATAATCATTTTTGGATTGTGGGGATTTTATCTTCTTGGAAAAATCCGGCTTCCGAACGATTCTGAAACACATCATATTTCTATAGGACGATTAACACTTTCCATTATCGTACTTTCCTTTTCCCTCTATATGATTCCCGGTTTATGGGGTTCGCCATTGCGCATCATCAGTGGATTTCCGCCACCGGATTTTTACAAAGAATGGATTTCAGAAAAAACTTCTTCTTGTCCGCATAACCTAAATTGTTTTCACAATTACGATGAAGGAATGCGTTATGCAAAACAAGCCGGCAAGCCAGTAATGCTGGATTTTACAGGATGGTCTTGCGTGAACTGTCGGAAGATGGAAGATAATGTGTGGAGCCATCCCGAAGTGTTGCAGCGACTATCCGATAAGTATGTACTCATATCGCTTTATGTGGATGATAAAGAAGGACTTCCTGAGAATGAATGTATTTCAAAATATAGCGGCAAAAAAATAAAAAACATTGGCAACAAGTGGAGCGATTTTCAGGCAAGTGTGTACGGAACTAATTCACAACCATATTATGTTTTGATTGACAACAACGGAAAAATACTTGCTCATCCCCGTGGCTATGTTCCCGATTACAAAATGTTCAGACAATTTTTAGATGAAGGAATTTGTAGATATGAAAAGAGAAAGCAGTAAATTGTGAGCATAACGATATTGCGTATCTGGGCATTGATATTGCCGAATATTTTGAATTTTTGTTACATCTCTATACTTTAAGAATTTCAGGATTAGCGGGTGCTCCAAGTTTTTTACCATTTACACCATCATATTTTTTTTCCGGATTGTATGATATTCCAATTTTATCAAGAACGGGTTCGCAAGATACTTGATGAAGTTGTAGTCCGAGGTCCCACGGATCATAGCCCAGAACGAGTCCTGCTACTTCTTCATAAGTAAAAACAGGAATACCTTTACCGTTTTTTCCATACGTTTTTCCTTCCATTTCTGCAATTGCATATTGCCATTTATCAAGGAACATAGGGCAGCCCGGACAATTAGTAATAATCATATCCGGCTGATAGTGTTTCATAGATTCAAATTTTTTATGCGAACAGGCAATGGAATAGCCCCTGTTGGCTTGAACGAGATATTGTCTAAACCCAAATCCGCAGCAGTGACGGCGTTCAGGATAATCAATTACTTCGCCACCCCATTCTTCAATCATACCCGCTAATACATAAGGATATTCTGCGCCACCAATACTTTTGTCAGGAAACATTTTAGAATAATGACAACCAATATGGTCAACAACTTTTAACGGGTTACCTGTTTCTTTATCAATCAATTTGTGTTTACTTTTAATAGCAATTTCTTTACGGAATTTATAAATAATATCGCTTGAATGAGCAAGGTTATCGGGTTCTTTAAATTCTCTGCCTGTTGCTTTTTTTAAATATTCTTGCACACGTGTTTTTATTTCTGGAAAGTGGTGCCAAGTGTCAAGTATCTCTGTATAAAGTCCAAATGAAGTGATGCACGATGGTAATAAATTTTTATAGCCGGCTTCTGTCATCAGTGCAAACTGGCGAGCCACGATAGTCATTGTTGTATCAAGTGGAACAATATCTCCGTGATACCCAATGCCTGTGCATGTAGTGTGGCAAGGATGTTCGTAAATATCTTTTGATAATTCTTCGCGCATAATGCGAAGAAATGTTGTTTCAGAACCCGGAAAAAAATTTTGTCTTACACAACTTCGCACATAAAAATAATTATCATCAGCAATATCTTTTTGATAGTTGTTCCATATTGCTTGTTTTCCTTCTTGTTTCATTCAATTTGTTTTTATACCAAACCTACATAAAATTTTTAATTATACAATAGGCAAGCAAAAACCGTTCGGCTGAACGTTCGGACGATATCACACCGAGGTCTCACTCCGAAGCCAAATAGGAAAACATATTTCGGCTATTTCGGCAAGTTCAATACGAATATTTTGCAATTACCTGCGAGTATAGAAAAGAAGTTACCCTTACACTTTATACATCCACCCGTATCTGTCGGCAATTTTCCCTGTACGAATATCGTTCAATTCTTTTTTGAAGCGAGCACCAAGTCCTTTTGTGGTAATAGGAGGTAATTCATAATCTTTGCCCTCGTATCCAAAAGCGGAAATTGGAGCAATAACGGCAGCAGTGCCAACACCAAAAATTTCCTGCAAGATTCCTTTCTTGTGTGTGTCAACTAATTCATCCACACGGATTCTTCTTTCTTGCACTTTCAGTCCCCAGTCGCGAGCAATGGTAATTATGCTGTCGCGAGTAATACCTGCCAGAATAGTGTCGTGTAAATCAGGAGTAATAAGAACGCCATCAATCACACACATCAAATTCATAGTGCCTAATTCTTCCATATATTTATGAGAATAGCCATCAGTCCATATCACTTGCTGATATCCTTTTTGATTTGCGAGTTGCGTAGGAAAATGTGAACGTCCATAATTACCCGCCACTTTTGTATAGCCAACTCCACCGGGAACTGCACGAGTGTATTTTGTTTCTATCAGCACTTTCAACGGCTGAGGATAATATGCACCAACAGGTGAAGTAATAATAATGAACAAATAATCGTCAGAAATTTTTACTCCAATATGTTCTTCGGTAGCAAAGTAAACGGGACGAATGTAGAGTGAATATCCTTCTGCAGTCGGCACCCAATTTTTGTCTAATCGGATAAGTTGAAACAATCCTTCCATAAACATTTCTTCCGGCAAAAGAGGCATCGCCATTCTTTCCGAAGCAATATTCATTCGTTTAAAATTATCTAACGGACGAAACAAATAAACATCACCATTATCATAACGATATGCTTTCATTCCTTCAAAAATAGATTGTCCATAGTGAATAGCCGAAAGTGTTGGACTCATCTCAAGTTTTCCGTAGGGAACAATTCTAAACTGCCCCCATTGCTTCTTGGTATAATCAGCAATGAAAATGTGGTCAGAAAAAAATTTCCCAAAGCCGGGATTTTTCTGATCAATCTCAGGCAATCGTGAACGCTTTGTTTTGATAATTTCAATGTGCGCTGTATTAGTTGTAGTCATAAATTTAAAAAATTAAATTGTAATAATTTTTCAGCAAAAATATAATTATTTTCATTACTTACAACAAATGTTAATTTTTTTTATTGACATCATTTGATATTTTTATTTTGTACTCATAAATCAAATTTTGGACACTCGGCAGTGCGATAACGAATAATATCGGTATCATAATAAGGCGAAGGAGAAATTCCCAACATAAATTCCTGAGAATTAGCAAATCCAACACGATAAGGAGCAATGGTAAAATCGTAAGCAATCCCAATCACTAATTTGTCGTAGCGAAACTGCACCATACCTACTATAGCATCCAAATGGCGATAAGAAAATCCTACGGCAAAATTCCGATGTACATGCGCCAGTAAATTAAAATCTACCGAAGGCAGTGCAGCAAAGGTGTACTTCATGTGTACCGATTGCATGATTAACAAATTAGTCCTTGCCCACCATTTATGGGAAGCGGTAAAGTAAAAATGCGGAGCAAGTTTGGAAGGCGAACCAATTACATTGTTCCCTTGTTTAATCTGGTATTTATATAATTGTTTCACCGAAATATCATAAGCCCATTTTGAAGAATAAAATTTTACACCCGGAATAAAATCAGGATAAGTCCATAAAATTTTGTTTACGAAAATAGGGTCTAATTTATCGGGATATTCTATTGAATGCCTTCTCGTACCTGCCGCCAATCCAAATGCAATAAAAAATCCTTTAGTCATCCGCAGGTGATATGTGTAAGAAATATAATAACTGCTGGACTTAAAAACTCCTCCTTGCTGATCGCTTTGCCAATAAGCGCCTACGCCATGAAATACTCGTTTGAAACTTCCTTTCTTGCCGAGATACACATTCAGATTCAGAAACATGGATACCGGAAAATTATCAAATCCCACCCATTGCCTCCTCATTCCCGTTAATGCTTCTATATGATTATTGGAAGTTCCACAAGCAGCAGGATTGAGTCCGTAATTATTTATCATGAATTGAGAATACTGAAGTGATTGCTGAGCAAAAGTCAATCGGCAATTAGTAATATGTAACAGACAAAAAAATACAAGAAAGAAAAATCTAAATAAAAAAGTTGAGCACATTGGATTTTTATTGTTTAAAAACTTTAAACTAACGAAGTATCATTACACTTCCGTATTTTGATTCTTCAAATTTATCGTCAGATGTTTTGAAAAAAACATAGTAATATACTGCATCAGGAACAGGAATACCGAGCACTCCTTTTCCATCCCATTCTTCATACACTCCTTTTTGTTTATGGACTATTATTCCCCATCTGTCCCACACTATCACTTTCGCATCGGGGTAATACTGGCTGTTTGTAATAAACCATTTGTCATTATACCCATCGTTGTTTGGAGTGAAAGATATTTCAGGAGAAATTTCACATTCCCCTTTAGTTAAATTAAACGAAAAAGATTTCTTGCAGTTTGCTGCATCAGTAATGGTAACGTAATAATTTCCTGCTGAAAGTTGCGAGATATCAGCATTTGTACTTCCGATATTCCACAAGTATTTATAAGATGCTGTTCCTCCCGAAACATTAGTTAGAGTAATAAAACCATTGTTTGTGCACACGGGTAATTGAATATCAGATTCTATTGTAATTGGCTGCGGCTCTGAAACGGAAACAGAAATTGTGGAATCATTTGCAGGACTGCCGGAATCTGTGATAGTAATAGAATACGTTCCTGCCGAAAGTCCTGTGGCAAGCGAAGTGGTTTGAGTATTATTCCATTGATAAGTATAAGGAACCGTTCCGCCGGATACAGAGATAGAAGCAGTTCCATTATTTTCACCCGTGCAAATAACATTGGTGATATTTTGTGTGATTGTAAATGTTTGTGCAGACAAAAAGCCAATCCCAAATATTTCCTGACATAAAGGGAAGAAGATTGATATTACAAAAGATAAATTACAAATCACAAATGCTAAATTGTAAATATTATATTTCCTATTTTGTGATTTATATTTTTGGATTTTCATTCTGCAATATTTGTTTTTTTATGTTTCATTCCACTCGTTCAAGAGAAGAAAAAAAGAAATCCCCCTCTATCTTTGCATTGTCATCGCTGTCGGAACCGTGAATGGCGTTGGCGTCAATTGATTTAGCGAACATAGCGCGTATGGTGCCTGGTGCAGATATTTTTGGATCGGTGGCACCAATGAGTTTACGAAAATCTTCTACAGCATTTTCTTTTTCCAGAATAGCCGCTACAATAGGACCTGATGACATGAACTTTACTAATTCATTATAGAAAGGTCTTTCGCGATGAATAGCATAAAATGCTCCTGCTTTTTCTGCTGTGAGATGCAAATATTTCATGGCAATGATGCGGAATCCTGCCTTGAGAATAATGTTGAGAATATCGCCCGTGTGGAGTTTTGTTACCGCATCGGGCTTAATCATAGTAAAGGTTTTATTGTTCATATAAAAACAAAATTAAATTTTTTTTGCAAACACTTGCACAGAATAAAAAGACGCAAATAAACCGATGAGCATCACAGTAAGAAAAATTAAAAATAAATCATATAGCATTACTTTTACAGGATAAGCATCCACCACAAATCCCTCACTGAACGGAACAAATTTGAATTTCATCTGTAACCAACAAACGAGTAATCCCATTATTAGTCCGCATAAAGCACCTGTAAATGTTATCATCATTCCTTCTTTCATAAAAATTTTACGAATAAGATTTTTATCAGCACCCAGATAAGTAAGTGTTTGAATATCTTTTTTCTTTTCAATGATGAGCATAGTGATGGAACCAATGAGATTGAAAGTAGCGATAATAAGTATGAAAGATAAAATCAAATATGTCCACCACTTTTCTGAGTTGATAGTTTTGAACAGTACTTCGTTCTGCTCGTAGCGGGTTTTAACAGTCCAAAGACCATTCTTTTCTGATAATATTTTTTCTATTTCTTTTTTTACTTTTTTTTTATCCGCTCCATCTGATAATCCAATTTCAACAGAGCTCACTTCTTTATTTCTGTTCAGCATGTTTCTTGCCAGCGAAAGCGGAATCAATGCAAAACGATAATCAAAATCATCATTGAGAGAAAAAATTCCTGACACATAAACGCTTCTCACATGGAATGCATCTTCGGGATTGATGAACGATTGTTTTCCTCGTTTAGGAATATAAATCTCAAGCGGATTCATGAAATCCGTAAGAGAAATATTCAGTTTTCGTGCAATGCCGTAACCAAGCACTGCATAATTTATACTGTCATTACTGAGCAGAAAATCACCTTCACGAATGACAGTATCCAACCGTGTCATCTTCACAAAATTATCGCTCACTCCTTTGATAGTGGCAATGGTCTGTTTGTCGTTGCATTTCAGCAGTGCATTTTCCTGAAGCGCTTCGGTGTAATAAATAACACCACTGAGTTTTTTTATTTTTCCGAAAGCAATTGTATCCGGAATAAAAGTTTTACCTTCTCTTAAAGTAATTTTAATATCAGGGTCAAAAATATTGTAAAGCGAAAAAACCAAATCAGAAATTCCATTGAAAGCCGAAAGTACTATCACAAGCGCCATCGTACCGATGCAGATTCCTATTACCGAAATACCGGTGATGATGTTAATCGCATTGTGTGATTTTTTACTTATCAAATATCTTTTTGCTATGAATAATGATAGGTTCATGGTAATTTCCAAACATACATAAAATTTTTAATTACACATAAACGAGATAAAAATCAAAAAGGATTTATAGAAGAAACTTACATAAAAGATTACTGTTTGGGCACACGTCATGGCGGGTTACTGTTTGGGCACACGTCATGGCGGGCTTGACCCGCCATCTTCTTATTCTTATCAGTTTTATTTTTGTTTTTATGAAAAGAGGTGGCTGCATTTATTTTGGAAAACGGAAATGGAAATTGATAGTAGTTTTTTATTGATGGCGGGTCAAGCCCGCCATGACGAACTAATGAGGTGGCGGGTCAAAGCCCGCCATGACGAACTAATGATGGCGGGTCAAGCCATCCATGACGAACTAATCAAAAAGGATTTATAGAAGAACTTATGTAAAAAAAATACTTATCCATATAAAAATTATTTTTCTTGCATTTCAAAAAACTTATTATCTTTGCCTCATCATTAACAATTAACAATTAACAATTAACAATTAACAATTAACAATTAACAATTAACAATTAACAATTAACAATTAACAATTAACAATTAACAATTAACAAT
>JAZDJJ010000174.1:0-4485 GCA_043804035.1 Bacteroidota bacterium | reverse complement strand
TGAGATGGCGGGTCAAAGCCCGCCATGACGAACTAATGAGGTGGCGGGTCAAAGCCCGCCATGACGAACTAATGAGGTGGCGGGTCAAAGCCCGCCATGACGAACTAATGAGGTGGCGGGTCAAAGCCCGCCATGACGAACTAATGAGATAATAGTTTTTTAAAATCAATAAATTGGTTGTTGATAACATTTTGATATAAGTTAAAAAACAAACCAAACTATACATAACTTTGGCGAAAAATTTATGTGGATGAATAAAATTAAGTCATATCAAATTAAAGTTTCAGGACTTGTTCAAGGGGTTGGATTCAGACCCTTTGTTTATCGTATTGCTTCTAAACATGCTCTCGTGGGATGTGTTGAAAATAGAAATGACGGTGTGATAATTATTGTTGAAGGAAACGAAAAGCAAATTGATGCTTTCTCTCACGACCTTTTAATTGCAGCACCCACTGCTTCTTCCATAATTTCTATAGAAAAAAATGAAATATCTAATATAGGATTTACAAGATTTGAAATTATACGAAGCAATAATGCTGGTAACGAAATAACAGAAATCAGTCCTGATATTGCAGTTTGTGAAGAATGTCTTTTAGATTTGGATTTACAACCGCATCGTTTTAATTATCCTTTTATTAACTGCACTAATTGCGGACCACGATTTACTATTATCAACAACCTGCCTTATGATAGAAACAAAACAACTATGAACATTTTTCCAATGTGTTCATTATGCCAAGAGGAATATTCAGATGTACTTAATCGCAGATTTCATGCACAACCAGTTGCTTGTAATCATTGCGGTCCTCGGTACAAATTGACTTTATTAAATAAAAATAATAATGAAAGTATTTCTGATTTTAATGAAATACTTAAGAAGACAGCACAAATAATAAATTCAGGAGATATTGTATCAATAAAATGATTAGGCGGTTTTCATCTTGCTTGTGATGCTATGAATAGTGATGCAGTAAATCGTCTCAGATATTTAAAACATCGCGAAGGAAAACCGTTTGCTGTAATGTTCAAATCTTTTGAGAAAATAAATCTCTATGCTAATGTTTCGGAAGAAGAGAAAAAAATACTTCTTTCATGGCGCAGACCTATCGTTCTTCTCAAAAAAAAAGACACAGCAAACATTCCTGAAGCAGTAAGTAACGGATTAAATACCATAGGAGTTATGCTTCCTTACATGCCTTTTCATTATTTATTATTCAAACATATTAGTACTCCTGCCATTGTGCTTACCAGCGGCAATATTTCTGATGAACCAATTATTATATCTGACAAAAATGCTTTTAGTAAATTATCTTCTATATCAAACAACATACTTACTTACAACCGCGACATTCATAATAGGATTGATGATTCTATTGTTTTCGTTGCTAATTCCAATCCCCGCATTATACGAAGGTCAAGAGGGTATGTTCCAAATCCAATTTATCTGAATTTGATTGCGGAAGGAATTTTTGCAGCAGGTGGAGAACTTAAAAATACATTTTGTATAGGCAAAGGGAAACAAGCAATTCTAAGTCAACATATCGGTGATTTGAAAAACCTTGAAACAATGGAATTTTTTGAACACTCTTTTAATTTGTATAAACAACTATTCCGATTTGAACCAACTTTGATTGCTGCTGACCTTCATCCCGATTATCTTTCTACGCGATTTGCGGAAAACATCGGACTTCCAATAGTTAAAGTTCAGCATCATCATGCACATATTGCATCTTGTATGGCAGAACATCAATTAGACGAAGAAGTGATAGGAATTAGCTTTGATGGTACTGGCTATGGCGATGATGGACATATTTGGGGAAGCGAATTTTTGATTTCTGATTTGTATCAATATAAAAGATTAGCACATTTTGAATATCTTCCACTCCCGGGCGGAGATAAAACAGCAAATGAACCTTGGCGTATGGCGATTTCTTATTTGTATAACATATATGGCAAAGAAGGATTATGGCGACAACTTCCATTTATTAAAAAGATTGAAACAGATAAACTTAACCTTTTGCTGCTTGCTCTTGAAAAAAATATCAATTGCCCTTTAACTTCCAGTTGCGGACGGCTCTTTGATGCAATTTCGGCTTTGACTGATGTTTGTTCATCTGCTACTTTTGAAGCAGAAGGACCTATGCGTTTAGAATCCATCGCTGATACTCAGAGTTCATTCAATTATTCTTATGACAAAAACAATAATATTATTTCATTCCGCACTGTAATTGACGAGATAGTAAAAGATATACTGAACCATGTTAGCGTTTCAACAATTTCCGGAAAATTCCATAATACGCTTGTTTCAATAATAGCAGAGGTATCTATATATTTACGGAAAATCAGCGGTATAAATAAAATTGTTCTTAGTGGAGGTGTTTTTATGAATCGATTGCTGCTTGAAAAGACAGAAAATACTTTAATAGAAAATAAGTTTGATGTATTTTCACAGCAAAATGTTCCTTCCAATGATGGTGGAATTTCTTTGGGACAATTAGCAGTAGCAGCGAAAAAGAAAGAGTTGGGGTTAATCTAATTTATTACTATTCGGGCACACGTCATGGCGGGCTTGACACGCCATCTATAAGTTCTTTTTGATTTTTATCCCCTTAAATAAAGTGCGTAAGTCCTATGAATATCTGAATTTTTCCATATCGTTTGGATTGGAATACCGGATAAACACTGAGTTTGATTTATTATGAGAGATGGCTAACTTTAAAAACACTTCTAATGTTTTCAAATATTTATTATCTCTTTGTGTGTCGGCTAATAACAAGTATCCCATAATTATATTTCCTGCCATTTCCACTAATCTACGTGCATGAAAATCAACGAACTCGGGATTATTCGGCAAAACAACTTTGTTCTTGGCTTCTTCATATTCGCAAGTCATTTCAATCAATATTTCTCTGTATGATTCTGTTTCAGGTTTTATGAGTTCTTTCTCATAGACATGTATTTGTGCGAGGTAACTTCCTGTTGTAACTCCTTTTATTGCAGCAATCATTTGAAGTTGTGTGGTGCCTTCGTAGATGGAAGTAATACGTGCATCGCGATAAATTCTTTCAATGGGATAATCTTTCATAAAGCCGGAGCCGCCATGAATTTGCAAAGCATCGTATGCAATCTGATTACAAAACTCAGAAAGCAATCCTTTGGCAAGAGGAGTATAAATGTCGGCAAGTTTCTGATATTTTCTGAGTTCGTCTTTCTCTTCTTTACTTAATTCTCTTTCTGTAGAAATATGTATGAATGTTTTATAGATATCAACAAAACGTGCTGTTTCATAAAGCAAAGAACGGGAAGCAGTAAGTTTGGTTTTCATTACCGTGAGAAGTTCGTACACTGCGGGGAATTGAATGATTGGTTTGCCGAACTGAATTCTTTTTTGTGCATAACCAAGAGATTCACGGTAAGCCGCTTCGCTAATTCCTACTGATTGCCCTGAAATTCCTAATCGTGCTCCGTTCATCAACGACATAACATATTTTATCAATCCAAATTTTCGTTGTCCGCAAAGTTCTGCCTGAGCATCTTTGAAAACCAATTCGCAAGTGGGAGAACCCTTGATACCTAATTTATTTTCTAATCTTCTTACTGTAACGCCTCCGTTATTCTTATCATAAATAAACATAGATAACCCGCGTCCGTCCTGAGTTTTTTCTTCGGAACGGGCAAGCACGAGAGCAATATCACCATCTCCGTTTGTGATGAAACGTTTTACACCGTTGAGCATCCATGTTTTCTTTTGTTCATCGTAATGTGCTTTCAGCATCACCGCTTGTAAATCTGAACCTGCATCGGGTTCGGTAAGCGCCATTGCCATAGTTTCGCCTTTACAAACTCTTGAGAGATAACGTTCTTTCTGTTCATCAGAACCAAATTCGTTTATGGTCTCGGCACAATCCTGCAATCCCCAGATGTTCATAAAACCTGCATCCGCTCTGGCAACAATGTCGCCTGACATTATATAAGGTACGATAGAAAAATTAAGTCCTCCGAATTTATGTGGAAGCGAAATGCCCATCAATCCGGCTTTTATTATTGCATCAATATTTTCTTGTGTTCCTTTGGCGTAAATAACTCTGCCATTTTTTAGTATCGGACCCTCTTGGTCAACCAATTCCGCATTAGGAGCAATAATATCTCCGCTAATCTCCCCGATAATTTCAAGTATCTGATAATAACTATCCATAGCATCTTCAAAATCTTTGGGAGCATATTCATATTTATTTTTGTTTTCAAAATTATTTTCTTTTAATGTAATAATTCTCTGCATTAAAGGATGAGTCAGATGAAATCTGAGGTCGGGATTATCTGTATAGAAATTTGACATATTTTGGTTTGTTAATTGTTGTTCGTTAATTGTTAATTGTTAATTGTTAATTGTTAATTGTTAATTGTTAATTGTTAATTGTTAATTGTTAATTGTTAATTGTTAATTGTTAATTGTTAATTGTTAATTGTTAATTGTTAATTGTTAAT
>JAZDJJ010000173.1:0-10831 GCA_043804035.1 Bacteroidota bacterium | reverse complement strand
CGAAATATTGGAAACTAAAACGGAAGGGAAAATTCTTCGTGCAATTGCTAAGAAAGGAAGCGTTAGCACAAATAAAGAATGTTGTAAACCCGCTGAAGAAGGAAAAAAAGCGGAAAACTGCATGGTTTGTGGTACGTCCTTAGAATACTTAGAAACTGCTACAAGTGTCGACTGTAACTACTGCGGTAAGGAAGAGACAGGGTATGTACGCTGTCCCAAGGGACATTATGTCTGCGATGAGTGTCACGGAAAAGGCGCGTTTGAACTTGTTAAAGACATCACCCTCATTACGAATGAGAAAGACCCATTATCCATAGCAGAACTACTTATGGCTCATCCCAAGATACCATTTTTGGGTTGTGAGCATGGCCTAATTGCTACCGCATCACTTTTAGCTGCGCTAAAGAATGAGGGGTCTTTGAGCATATCCAACGAGCAAATCGTTGAAGCTATGAAGCGCACACAAAAACAATCTATGCCTCCATACTGTGCCCTCACAGGTGTTTGTGGTGTGCCGATAGGGATAGGTGCTGCTTTCAGCGTCATTCTGGGTGCAGCCTGTCCCAAAGATAGAGAATCTGCCATTACGATGCACATCGTAGCACGGACAATTGATACTATTGCCAATGATGTCGGTCCAGTGTGTTGTAAGAGTTTTGTCAGAACTGCTCTTGGCGTATCTTACAACTCAGCGAAGGAGTACTTCGATGTTCATCTGCCAATTCATCGGGAAAAGATTTCCTGTTTTCACTCTAATAAAGATCATCGTAACTGTAGAAAGGAGAAGTGCCTCTACTTTCCTAAAGTAGTATAGGAGAAGCAAATGGACTCAACAGCGTATAATAGGGTGCTTATTCAATGCGGAGTTCAGAGCATTTTGAAAGTTCATTACAGTAAATTAACTATGTTTCGGTTTGACAGATTAGTGCCTTGAAATTCCGCACTAAATAAGCACCCGAACCGTTATGTGCAAGTTTAAAAAAACGCAAAGCGTGGGGGGACAGACAAGAGCACCGACAATTTAGTTTGTCACTTTTAGACAAGACAGACTCTTATGAAAAATAAAATAGTGGAGACCAGCTACCATGACAAAAACGGGGCGATTTCCAAAAAGCCAAACGAGTAGGGAAATTAAAATGAAAAAAATATGAAAAAATTTGCATTTTTTACTGGAGCAATCTCTGTTTCATTGACCAGTTTAGGGGCTTTATTTTTAATTCAGCACTGGCCAGGAGGACACATTGGTTGTGTTTTAGGAATTGGTGTCTTTTCAATTCTGTTTATACCAAGTATGACAATGTATTTGTATGACAAAATCAAATAAAATGTTCAATGAATGTACATTTTTAGTGAACGGACTGTTGTAAAAAACTGTTCGTTCACTTGTTTTGCTTTCGTGTAAAAATAAGATAATCTGCCCATAATACCCCGCTCTCCCCCGCTCGCTCGGATTTAGCGAAGCGTAATCCGAGTGTTCTTAAATATTCTTCTATAAATCTTTTTGGATTTTTATCCCGTTTACCTGCCTGCGGCAGGCAGGTGTATAATTATCAATTTTGTTTAGTATTCGTGATTTTAATATTTGTTGTTTGTTTCGCCTGCCTGCCGCAGGCAGGGATTTGGTTCTTTGGATTTCGGATTTAGTTTCTTCTATAAATCCTTTTTGATTTTTATCCTATTTCTATATCCCGAACCGATAAGGCAACAAAGCATCAGTTCCCGCATAATTAACACCTATGCGGGGATTTTTTTTTATTTCACTTTCATTATATTTTATTCCTCTGTCTTCAATCCAAATAATGTTGCCCGTCAGAGTGATACCGGTGTGCATCGTTTTTATTCCCAGTGCTTGCGTAACTGTGCCGGGACCGGAACAAATATTATCCGTGAGAAATTTTCTTTTTCTTCTTCTTAAAATTATTTTTATTCCTTCAATAGGTTTTACTGCTCGGATAAGAATGGCTTCGGGAATATTTTTTTTATTTGTAACTATATTAAACAAATGATGCATCCCATAACAAAAATACACATAAGCAACACCGCCCTCGGCATACATCACTTCCGTTCTTTTTGTTCTTAAGTTATTGTAAGCATGGCAAGCGCGGTCTTTTACTCCTGCATACGCTTCTGTTTCTGTGATAATTCCTGCTGTAAGTTTCTCATTTATTTTCGTGAAAATATATTTGCCCAATAATTCCTTTGCAATTAATACAACATCTTCCCTCGTGTAAAAATCTTTTTCTAATTTCATTTTGCCCATTTCCATTTATTATTTCCTGCTTCAATCATTTTTTTTGTATCAATCAGCCATCGGACAACAGTAATAGATTTATCATCTCCTGTATTTTTCACTAAGTTAATCAGTTCATGCAATGAAAGTGTATCAGACGATAATAGTTTTTTTATCTGTTCCGAAACATTTTCAAATTCAAGATTACTTAGTTCTAATTTATTACGTTCAAGACAAATATCACAAACTCCACATCGGTAAGAATCGGTTTCTCCAAAATAAGAAAGCAAAACTTTACTACGGCATTTAGTTATTTCGGTTGCATAATGAAGTATCCCGTTTAATCTTTCCTGAGATTTCGCTTTTCTCTTTTTTAAATTTTCTTCTGCTATCTGAATATCTTTTGCATCAATTCTTTCCTGCAAAAAAATAATCTGCGACTTTTCTGTTTGAGGAAAAAATTCCAGAATACCAAACTTTTGTAATTCTACTAATATTTTTCTGACATCTTCAATAGTCATTCCGATTCTTCTTCCGATTTCGGATTCGGAAATTCTTATGTAGTTATCAAATATTCCTGAATAGGAACGTAAAAGTAATTTGATAAAATCATCCCTTGATTGATTTTCAACCTGAAATTTGTATAACTCTTCTTTATTGACTGTGAAGCGAATTTTTGATGGCTGATAAAATGCATCGGTAACTGCCAGATAGCCCTCCTTTTCCAAAAATTTTATGGAGTTATATGTTATCAATAAGTTTAAATTGTAACAAGAAGAGAAATCATTGATATCAAAATCAAAAGAAATTCCTTTACCAGCGCCGGTAGGAATCTGAAAATAATTAGACAGTGCCTGATAAGTTTTACGAATCTCTTCAAGTGGAGGAAAACTCATTTGCAGATTATACATGAGTTCTATTTTATCTGAATCGTTATAGAACAAAACGGAATATGCTTTTTTCTCATCTCTTCCCGCACGTCCTGCTTCCTGAAAATAAGATTCTATACAATCAGGCAGATTCATGTGAACTACAAAACGAACATCGTGTTTGTCAATTCCCATTCCGAAAGCATTTGTACAAACCATAACGCGGAATTTGTTTCGTATCCATCTCTCTTGTTTTAAATCCCGCTGTTGCGATTCAATTCCTGCATGATAATAATCAGCAGTAATTTTGTTGTGATTCAAAAAAGCAGCTATCTCCTGAGTTTTTCTTCTGCTACGAACATAAACTATTCCCGTTCCATTAACATTATTTGCAATTTTTACTAAACGATTTAGTTTGTCTTCTTCTTGCAGAACAACATAAGATAAATTTTTTCTTTCAAAACTTTTTTTCAGAAGATTTTCTTTTTTGAACAATAATTTCTGCTGAATATCTATAGCAATTTCAGGAGTAGCTGTGGCTGTCAGCGCAAGAACAGGAACAGAAGGATGCAGTTGCCGTATATCAGCAATCTTCAGATAACTCGGACGAAAATCATATCCCCATTGTGAAATACAATGTGCCTCATCTACTGCTATCAAATTCACTTTCATTCTTTCTATCCTCACTTGTGCTAATTCTGTTTGAAGACGCTCTGGGGAGAGATAAAGAAATTTAATATCGCCATACATACAATTTTCCAGTGTAATATCAATTTCACGTTTATTCATTCCTGAAGTTACCGCTACTGCTTTGATTCCTTTATTCTTCATATTTTCTACCTGATCTTTCATCAATGCGATGAGCGGAGTAACAACAATACAAATGCCTTCTTTTGCAAGTGCAGGAATCTGAAAGCAAATTGATTTTCCTCCACCGGTTGGCATCAGTGCAAGCGTGTCGTTCCCTGCAAGAACTGAATTTATAATATCCTCTTGTAGCGAACGAAATTGACTATATCCCCAATATTTTAAAAGTATCTGCTGAATGGTCATGCTTTACGAAATTATCTGCTCTGATTTTTTTAGAGCAAATTTACTGCAAATATGCTAATCATAAGTATGCGGAAAAGTGTCTCGTCAACTTTCAGGTATGGCATCAGTTTATAGACCATTCATAATGGAATGCAATCATTTCAAGAGAAAATAAGAGCAGTTCCAAAAATTAGTTTCGTCATTGCGACTGCGAGGCACGAAGCAGGAAGCAATCTCTATTTCTACATGAAAAAACAGATTGCTTCAGTCGTTCCTCCTTCGCAATGACGTTTATTTGTATTTTTAGAACTGCCCATTAGTTACTAATATTTATTTTTAATTTTTTATTCACAATGTCGTTTGTACATACTTACAATTTATACGATTGGGAAAAAGTGAAAGAAGACATTTTTTCTAAAACATCAGTTGATGTTGAGCACGCTTTATTCAAATCCGGCAAAAGAACACTTGAAGATTTTAAGTCCCTCATTTCGCTTGCTGCATCTTCGTATTTAGAAGAGATGGCGCAGTTAAGCCGGCAACTCACGCAGAAACGTTTTGGAAAAATTATTCAGATGTATGCTCCGCTTTATCTCTCTAACGAATGTCAGAACATTTGCACTTATTGTGGTTTTCGTATGGATAATAAAATTAAACGCATCACGCTCAGCGATGAAGAAATTTTAAAAGAATCCAAGGCAATTAAGGAATTAGGATACAATCATGTTTTGCTTGTAACAGGAGAATCAGATAAAACAGTTGGTGTAGAATATTTAAAGAATGCAATTAAATTGATTCGTCCTCAGTTTGCAAATATTTCCATAGAAGTTCAGCCGCTGAAGCAAGAAGAATACGAGCAACTGATTTCTCTTGGAGTTTATTCTGTTTTGATTTATCAGGAAACCTATAACCAAAAAAACTATATTGGTTATCATTTAAAAGGCAAGAAAATAAATTTTCCTTTTCGTATAGAAACTCCTGACCGTCTTGGAATGGCGAAAGTGCATAAAATCGGATTGGGTATTTTAATAGGGTTGGAAGATTGGCGCACGGATTCTTTTTTTTGTGCCTTACATTTAGATTATCTGGAAAAAAAATACTGGCAGACAAAATATTCTATTTCATTTCCACGACTTCGTCCTGCGGAAGGATTTAAGGATATAAAAACAATAATGACCGACAAAGAAATGGTTCAACTTATATGTGCTTACAGAATTTTTAATGAAGATGTTGAACTTTCTCTTTCAACACGAGAGAGTCCAAAGTTCAGAGATAATGTTATCAAATTAGGAATCACTTCTATTAGTGCGGGTTCAAAAACAAATCCCGGTGGCTATATTGTTTCTCCTGAATCGTTGGAACAGTTTGAAATCAATGACGTGCGTACTCCTATGGAAATTGCCGAAATAATAAAAAAACAGAAATACGAAGTAGTGTGGAAAGATTGGGACAGAACTTATCATATTGAAAAAGAAAATAGTTTATGAATTATCAATATCAACTTCCGATTTTACTTTATCACAGGATTGTAAATTCTAAAACCGAAACGGGAAAGCATAAAATTTATGTTTTCAAAAACAGGTTTGAAGCACAATTAAAATATCTTTACCAAAATGGCTATGAAACTCTTACCTTTTATGATTTGATGAAGAATGATACAAGCGATTGGCGAAAAAAAATCATCCTTACTTTTGATGATGGCTATGAAGACAACTACACTACTATGTTTCCTGTTTTAAAAAAATATAAATTTAAAGCAGTGATTTTTCTTGTTACACAGCAGAAGAATAATAGTTGGGGAATTAGAGAAAGCGAACCTGTTTTTAAAATGCTAAATAAAAAACAAATCAACGAGATGAGTGAATACGGAATTGAATTTGGAGGACATACTAAAAATCATCTTGACCTCACAAAAATTTCTGAGCAGGAAACAAAAACAGAGATAGAAGGATGCAAAAAAGATGTGGAGAATATTATTCAAAAAAAATCCATCAGTTTTGCATATCCTTATGGAGCAACAAATGAAAAAATAAAATCAACTGTGAAAAATGCAGGTTATCATTTTGGAATTGCTACTAATGTAGGTGCAAATTTATTTTCTGATGACCCTTTTGAAATCCGAAGAATAGAAATCAGAACACAAAACCGTTTGCCAAGATTTAAATTCAAGGCGAGTGGTTTTTATTTTCAGAAATCATATATCCAACAATTTTTTTTATGAAAGTATCAGGATTTACCATAGTGCGCAATGGAATTAAATTTGATTATCCTATCGTGGAGGCGATACAATCCATTCTTCCCATTTGCGATGAAATGATTGTGTCTGTCGGAAATTCTGATGACGAAACACTTGCTTTGATACGAAATATTCTTTCACCAAAAATAAAGATCATTGAAAGCGTTTGGGACGATAGTTTGCGAGAAAATGGAAAAGTTCTTGCTGTGGAAACCAACAAAGCGTATCATTCTATCTCTCCCGATTCTGATTGGGCGTTTTATATTCAGGCAGATGAAGTTTTTTCGGAAAAGGATATGCCAAAAATAAAATCTGCAATGGAAAAATATTTACATGACGAAAAAGTGGAAGGATTACTTTTTAATCATATGAATTTTTACGCTTCGTTTGATTACATTGCAAATTCACGCAAGTGGT
The DNA here is from genome assembly GCA_043804035.1 of Bacteroidota bacterium. Lineage (GTDB taxonomy): Bacteria > Bacteroidota > Bacteroidia > Palsa-948 > Palsa-948 > JAZDJJ01. Next base: position 4,047 of record JAZDJJ010000173.1, on the reverse strand, counting down.
GCAAAAATGAAATCCGTGTAATAAGAAATGATAAAAGAATTTCTTCTTACAAAGATGCGATGAGTTTTCGTAAGAATGACGAAAAGTTGAAAGTGAAATTCGTGGATGCTACTATTTATCACTATGGCTGGGTGAAGCATCCCGAAACACAGCAAAGAAAAAGAAATGAGTTTGAAAAACTTTGGCATAACGATGAATGGATAAAAAAATATATCGTAACGAATACAGAATTTGATTATACAAAAATAGATTCTCTAAAATTGTTCAAAGGCGAACATCCTGCTGTAATGTATGAACGTATCCGTAGGCAAAACTGGAAGTTTGCTTATGACCCAATACAAAAAGTAAAAAGTTCACTGTATTTGAAATTTCTAAATTATTTTGAAAAAGTTACAGGACTTGAAATAGGAAGATTTAAGAATTACAAAATTATCTGATAGAAAAAATGTTAAGCAAAGAGGAAATAAACCGCTATTCACGGCACATCATCTTGCCTGAGATTGGAATTGAAGGACAGGAAAAACTCAAACAGGCAAAAGTATTAGTTGTTGGTGCAGGAGGACTTGGGTGTCCTGTGCTTCTGTATTTGTGTGCCTCCGGTGTTGGAACTATTGGCATTATGGATTTTGATGTTGTGGAGGAAATAAATCTTCAGCGACAAATTCTTTTTACTCAAGATGATATCGGAAAATCAAAAGCAGTTATGGCTGGAGAAAGATTGAGTAAGATGAATTCAAATTGCAAATTACAAATTGTAAATTGCAAACTCACAAAAGAAAATGCTGCTGAAATTATTTCGCAATATGATTTTGTGGTTGATGGCACTGATAATTTTCTTGCGAAATATTTATTAAATGATGTTTGTGTTATTCTTAAAAAGCCATTAGTGTTTGGTTCGGTTTATAAATTCGAAGGACAAGTGAGTGTGTTTAATTATCATAATGGTCCCACTTACCGTTGCCTTTTTCCTGATCCACCTCCTACCGCTTCATTTAATTGTTCTGATGTTGGTATTATGGGAATTCTTCCGGGTATTATCGGTACTTTACAGGCAAATGAAGCAATAAAAATAATAACCGGTGTAGGCGATGTTCTTTCCGGAAAGTTGATAGTGTTTGACGCACTCTCCCTTTTATTTAGAATTATTGAATTTCAAAAAGTTACATTTTGAATCCATCTCCCCTAAAAAAATACTTATTCATACCCAAAAGTCACAAACGAAAATAGATTATTGCTATGAAAACAGCACGTATTTAGTTTTACTCTTTGGGTGAAGATGAAAAAAATTATATTTCATAGGGAAAAAGCATTTTTTAGGTACTCGTTTGCGACTTTTGGGTATTTACAAAAAAATAATTTTTTATTTTTACATAACAAAAACTTATTATTTTTGCCCTGACTTAAAAACTTAAACTCTTTGCGGTTAATTATTTTGGTAATTGAACTCTCCGAATATTTTGAATTTTTGGAACTATTCTATAATTAAAATTTATGTAGGATTGTTCTCGCAGAGAGCGAATCGCTTTTAAATCTCGCACTTCGCAAGCCCGCAAAACGTTATGCACAAGCGGAAGAAAGACAACTTTACAGCTGACGTTTCACTGCAACTTGACAAGACAAATACAGACTGGAAAGAAAATATGCCGACACGAAAGTTTAATTTTTACCCCCACCGCACTTTTCCTCCGAAAGCGTTTTGGCTATCACACATTGCAGCACATTTGCAAGACCACACAAGCCAACACTAAAACAAAATGCTTGCAAAAGAGATGCAATTTACCCGCCCTCAAAAATGATGCTGATCACACCAATGTTGCAAGAGATGTATTAGCTAATTTGTTAAAAGTGTATTCTCTTATATCTTTAAATGTACTACGGATTGCACAAGTATCTTCATCTTTGCAATGTTCACAGGGTTTATAATATTTCTCTGAAGTACAAGCCAGCAAAGCAATAGCGCCTTCAAAGAGACTAATTATTTCCAATAAACTTATATTTTCCGGTTTTTTAATTAAATAATAACCGCCTTTTTTTCCAAGTTTACTTCCCAAATACCCGTTTTTCTTTAATTCTAACAATATAGATTCGAGAAAACGTTTAGGTATTTTTTCACTTTCGGCAATTTCATTTATCAATAATAAACCTTTACCATATTCCCTTGCAAGCCTTGTTAGAGCTAACATTGAATATCTTGTTTTCTGTGTTAACATAATTATCCGATTTTACTTATATATTTAAGTTTCTCAATATTTATTATTTCAAAATGTTTTTTTGACATATCAATTATTTTTTCTGTTTGCCATTTTGATAAAGTCATAATTACATTTTCTGGCGAGCAACATGCAAATTCTGATAATTCCTTACGAGTGAGAGATAATTTAAATGAATAACTATTATATACATTTGCTGATAAATATAATATAATATCTGCTATCCTGCCTTCTTTCTGTTTATTTGCTAAACTTATAAAATTCAATATTGATTTTTTAAACATATCTGATGCCACTTGAAAAAGAGCTACCGCAAATTTTCCATTATTAGTTAATAAATCAAGAAGAACATTAGAATCAATTAATATTATTTCACAATCTTCAACTGCGATAATTGAAAAAAGGTTGTTATCCTTATAAAATAAATTTGCTCCGCCTAAAATTTTTGGAGCAGCAACCAAAGAAAGAATGATATTTTTATTCAACTCATTTTCATAATTAAATTTTACTATGCCACTTTGCATAAATGCAACATGAGTTGGCTGATTCCCTTGCTTTAAAATTATTTCATTCTTTTTAAATTTTAAATTGACAGATGCTTTCTCAATTCTTTCAAAATCTTTTTCGGTAATGAATCGCAAAGCAATTCTTTTTAGCCACATACTGTTATGTGAAATACTTTTCCACATCCTATGTGTATCTTTATTGTTTGACATGATTATTAAAATAAATAATGAAAAATATTAAAAATTTAATATTTATTTATAAAAACTTTAATGCAAATATACACTAAGTCAATAGATATTGTGTATATTTTTGTAAAAAATTATTTTTGAGTGTGTAACATTTTATGGAATTATGAGACTAACCTCTGATTTGTTACACACTCAACTAAATCACTATGTATGGACTTGAAGTCATATAGATTAAAAGACAAAGAATCAAATAAATTTAAATTTATAAAAAGGAGGAAATCAAAATGAGTTTATTAAAAAACAATGATGATTTAAAAATGCTGGTTGAAAACCTTAATTTCAAACAAAAAGTTGAAAGGTCTCTTGCCATCATAGATGAAGCATATAATATATATAAAGACAATTTAGTTGTTGCCAATAGTTTGGGTAAGGATTCTGTTGTTGTTTGGGATTTAGCAAAAAAAGTAAACCCACAAATTAAAGGATTTATAGTTACTACACGATTCAAACCCAAAGAAACAATACAGTTTATGAATGAAACTGTTGCAAAGTATCCGGAACTTAGAGTGTTTAAAAGCGATGTTAAAATTCCTGACGAACTTTATAAAACCGATCCAAGCAAATGTTGTGATTTGTTAAAAGTAATTCCTGTAAGACAGGCAATAGAAGAAATGAATGTAAAATGTTGGGTCACAGGACTACGTTGTACTGAGGGAAGAACCCGTACCGATTTTAAGGAAGTTGAAGAACGTGATATAGGACTTATTAAATTAAATCCGATACTTATCTGGAAAGAAAGAGAAGTTTGGCAATACCTTGCATTAAATAATGTTAAAGTAAATCCTCTTTATGGCGAGGGTTATAGGTCTTTGGGATGCGCTCCTTGTACAAGTATAACAGGTGATGATAATGAAAGAGCAGGCAGATGGTTTGGCACAAGTAAATGCGGAGGAGAGTGTGGAATACATACACGACCATTGAAAATGATACAAGCAGTATAATTAGGGCGGTTCCAAAAATTGATTTCGTCATTGCGACTGCGAGGCACGAAGCAGGAAGCAATCTCTATTTCTACATAAAAAAACAGATTGCTTCAGTCGTTCCTCCTTCGCAATGACGTTTATTTGTATTTTTAGAACTGC
>JAZDJJ010000172.1:0-3555 GCA_043804035.1 Bacteroidota bacterium | reverse complement strand
GCAGTTCTAAAAATACAAATAAACGTCATTGCGAAGGAGGAACGACTGAAGCAATCTGTTTTTTTATGTAGAAATAGAGATTGCTTCCTGCTTCGTGCCTCGCAGTCGCAATGACGAAATCAATTTTTGGAACCGCCCTTATTTCTTCTATAAATCATTTTTGATTTTTATCCCGTTTTGGTATTTGAGCATCGGACATTGAGCTTGCCGAAATATGTGTAATTAAAATTTTATGTAAGTTTGTTCTGTGTTTACAAATAGGGTAAATAATATGACCAAAAGAGGTCATAGGTTGGTGAGTCAAGCCGAACCAAAAAGTGTGCCGTTTAGTTCGGCAAGCTCACTACAAGTTTCTTTTTCTAAAATCGGTAATAGAAAATTTGTATCTATCATATTTCGGCACCTGTCCTGAACCCTGGACTGCGTCAGGACAGGATTGTCTACCCTGAATTTGTTTTAGGATTTCAGGAAAATCAATACGAGTATTTTGCAACTACCCGCGGATATTTAGAACTTATACTAATTATTTTGCACACATGAGAGTTTCTATTATCACCGTTTGCCTGAATAACAAAGAAACTATTGAAACAACTATTTGTTCGGTTTTGAATCAAATTTATTCAGACATTGAATATATTATTATTGACGGGCAATCAACCGACGGTACTATGAAAATCATTGAAAAGTATAAGTCAAGAATTTCTAAAATTGTTTCCGAAAAAGATGAAGGAATGTATTTTGCTATCAATAAAGGAATTTCTTTAGCAACAGGCGAAGTGGTTGGTATTTTGAATGCTGATGATTTTTTTTTTAATGAAGAAGTAATTTCAAAGATTGTTAACGAATTAGAAAAGAAAAAAACCGACAGTGTGTACGGCAACCTTCAATATGTTTACAGGAATAACCCGAAAAAAATTTTCAGAAACTGGAAATCACTTCCCTTTGACCTAAAACTTTTTTTCCGCGGATGGATGCCACCTCACCCGACTTTTTTTGTGAAGCGGAAATGTTATGAACGATTTGGAAATTTTAATACTTCGCTTTCTATTTCTGCCGATTATGAATTGATGCTCAGGTTCTTATACAAATATCGCATTTCTACTTCGTATATTCCCGAAGTGCTGGTAAAAATGCGAACGGGAGGATTGAGTAATATTACTTTATCAAATAGAATCAGAGCAAACAAAGAAGATCGTCTTGCATGGAAATTGAATGGACTTAAACCAAAAGCATTTACATTGGTATTAAAACCGCTCTCTAAATTAAGGCAATTTTTTTAGCAAATAACATGGAAAGTTATACCCTTCCCTTACTCGCAAAAAAACCAAGGAGAACCAAATTCTTAATTGAGAAATCATCAAGACATATCGGATTTCCAGTACACATTTTCGTTTATTACCTGCTATAGTTTGGTGCTTCGCTGGTAATAGTAATATCGTGTGGATGACTTTCTCGTGTGCCGGCAGGTGTAATGCGAATGAATTTTGCTTTTTGTAGTTCCTTAATATTTTTTGTTCCGCAGTAACCCATGCCTGCGTGCAAGCCACCTGTAATTTGAAACATCACTTCTGCCACAGTGCCTTTGTAGGGAACTCTTCCCGAAATTCCTTCAGGAACGAGTTTTGAAACATCATTTTCATCTTCCTGAAAATATCTATCCTTACTTCCTTTTTGCATGGCTTCCAGCGAACCCATTCCCCGGTAGGTTTTAAATTTTCTTCCTTCATAAATGATTGTTTCGCCAGGCGATTCTTCAACTCCGGCAAACAGTGAACCCGTCATTACACAAGAAGCACCTGCAGCAATGGCTTTTACAATATCGCCGGAATAACGAATTCCTCCATCAGCAATCACAGGAATTTTTCCTTTTATCGCAGATGTAACATTGTAAATGGCGGTGAGTTGAGGAACGCCAACGCCTGCTATTATCCGTGTTGTACAAATGGCTCCAGGTCCAATGCCAACTTTTACTGCATCTGCACCAGCTTTTATCAAATCTATTGCTGCTTCGGCAGTAGCAATATTTCCTGCAACAATTTGTATGTTGGGAAAAAATTGTTTTATTTTTTTAACAGTATCAATCACTCCTTTGGAATGTCCGTGAGCCGTATCCACCACCACAGCATCCACTCCGGCTTTCGCCAGAACATCCACACGATTCATTGCTTCGGCGTTAGTACCAACGGCAGCGGCAACACGCAAACGACCAAATTCATCTTTTGTAGAGTTAGGTCGCGATTTTACTTTCATAATGTCCTTGAAAGTAATCAGCCCGACAAGTTTATGTTCTTTATTAACGATAAGGAGTTTTTCAATTTTGTTTTCACGCAAAATAATTTCGGCTTTTTTCAAATCTGTTCCCTGCCGAGCAGTTATCAAATGTTTTTTTGTCATCACTTCCACGATAGGACGATTCATTTTTTTCTCAAAGCGAAGGTCTCTATTCGTTACAATGCCTGATAGTTCACGATTATGAGTTATGATAGGAATACCACCAATCTTAAATTCTTTCATCAGAGTAATTGCATCCTGCACTGTTGCTGTTTCGTTAAGTGTAATGGGATCTATAATCATTCCGCTTTCAGAACGTTTTACTTTGCGCACCTGCTCTGCCTGTTCGGCAATGCTCATATTTTTGTGAATGACACCAATGCCTCCTTCCTGTGCAATGGCTATAGCAAGTTGGTAATTAGTAACTGTATCCATCGCAGCCGAAACTACAGGCACCTTTATTTTTATCTCACGCGTGAAGTAAGAAGTAGTGTCGGTATCTTTTGGAAGAACTTCGGAATAAGCGGGCACAAGCAACACATCGTCGTATGTTAATCCTTCCTCTTTGAATTTATTGTGAATTTTTATCATATATTAAAAATACATACTCACAAAGATAGTATTTATGGATAGTTCTAAAAATACATTTTTCATAAAATCCCTTTCATCCGTGATAAGATTTTCAAATTTTTTTTATAGGACTTACGCACTTTATTTATTTTTCGCAGATTTAATAAACGCAAAGTATTTTCGTATTTTTTGGCGAACTTTGCGCCTTTGCGAGAGACAAAAAGTATTCTTGCGTAAGTCCTGTTTTAAATACTTTTTTTATTTTTTTATCTTTGTTTTTTTATGCTACAAAAATACTATTTTTGTCCTTTTTATAGTTGTTATGTTATTTTTTTTATTGAAAATTTGATAACTGCAATTTTTGAAACCGTCCTAAAGAAATACTATCTGCGCAAATTTTCGCAGAAATTTTTTTTTTGTATCTGCGGTCATCTGCGAAATATTCGGGAAAATAAACTTTGCGTAATATCAGTAAATTAGTATTTTTGAAAATATGAAAAATACACAAAACATATTAGATAGAATCAAAAAAATAATATATCAATCTGTTCCTGATGCCGAGATTATATTATATGGTTCTAGGGCAACCGGTAAGTCAAAAAAATTATCTGATTGGGATTTGTTAATATTATTAAATTCATCAAATATATCGTTTGATTTAGAAACAAAGATTATGGATGATTTGTATGAAATAGAGATTGATACCGGAGAAAT
>JAZDJJ010000171.1:0-6454 GCA_043804035.1 Bacteroidota bacterium | reverse complement strand
CGACTGAAGCAATCTGTTTTTTCATGTAGAAATAGAGATTGCTTCCTGCTTCGTACCTCGCAGTCGCAATGACGAAATCAATTTTTGGAACCGCCCTGAACATAAATTGTAATTTCTTCATACGAAACGCAAATGCTACTCTCGCTCCGCTTACTTTCATCTTTTCAAATGTAATTTTATTTACTTTTGCAAACATACGAGGCGCAAAGTTCGTCAAGAAATACGAAAACACTTTGCGTTTATCAAATCTGCGGACTCTGAGAGAAATAAATAAAGTGCGTAAGTCCTAAATTTTTTTTTTATGAATAAAGATAAATCCGAAAAACTATATGAGGATGCCAAAAATTATTTTCCGGGAGGAGTGAATTCTCCCGTGCGTGCATTTCGTTCGGTATCTTGTTCTGATATAGCCAAAAGCAAAATACCACTATTCATTGAAAGAGGAAAAGGTTCGCATATCTGGGATGCTGACGGAAACGAGTACATTGACTTTTGTTGTTCGTGGGGACCGCTCATTCTCGGGCACGCACATCCAAAAGTTGTGAAAGCAATAAAGCGAACTGCTGAAAAAGGAAGTTCATTTGGTGCGCCAACAGAATTGGAAAATAAATTAGCAAAACTAATTTTAGATAATAATAAATTCATTGAGAAAATTCGTTTTGTGAGTTCAGGAACAGAAGCAGTGATGAGTGCAATTCGTCTGGCAAGAGGATTTACAAAACGAAATAAAATTCTGAAGTTTGAAGGATGTTATCATGGGCATAGCGATTCGTTATTAGTGAAAGCCGGTTCGGGATTGGTAACTTTTGGAAATACATCTTCGGCAGGAATTCCCGAAGTAGTTGTAAACGAAACTATCGTTTGTCATCTTAATAATAAGGAAGCAATAAAGGAAGCATTTGTAAAATTTAAAGACGAAATTGCATGTATTATTATTGAACCGATTCCTGCTAACAACGGTTTACTTTTACAGGACAAAGATTATTTGCAATTCCTCCGCGACATCTGCACCGAAAATAAATCGCTCCTAATTTTTGATGAAGTGATTTCAGGATTCAGAATTGGGTTCACAGGTGCAGCAGGATATTACAACATCAGCCCGGATATTATCACTTATGGAAAAATAATCGGTGGCGGACTTCCCGTTGGCGCTTATGGTGCAAGTGCTGAAATAATGAATAGAATTTCTCCCGATGGAAATGTGTATCAGGCAGGAACGCTTTCAGGAAATCCTATTGCAATGAGCGCAGGAATTGCTCAACTTACAGAATGCTTAAAACCAAATTTTTATTTTGAACTTGAGCGAAAAACAAAACGCTTTATTGATTCTTGTATTATGCCTCCTGACTTCTGTCAACTTTTTTCTATTGGTTCAATATTTTGGATTGCATTTACCAAAAGAGAAAAAATTCAATCAGCAGAAGAAATTGATGCGAACTCAATGAAATATTTTAAAGAATTTTATCATAAACTTTTGGATAGTGGTATTTACCTCGGACCTTCGGGTTATGAGGTGGGATTTGTTTCGGCTGCACATAGTAACGATGATATTATTATTGCAGCAAAAACAATTAGTGAAAAAATATTGTCACATAGTACAGTCAGTTAAAACCGACTGCAATAAATATTTTTCCTGTTTTGACTTCAGCGTTATGCCCCGGTGTGAGCTCGGCCAAATGCTCATCCGAACGGTTGTGTCTTGTCCGTGTTGTGCATTCAAACTTTTTATGTGTAATTAAAATTTTATGTAGGTTTGTGTAATGAAAAAAATAAAAATCATATTATTATTTCTGTTTGCAACTTCCCTATTGTCAGGATATGTTTTCATTCAAGAAAAAAATGTGAATACAGAGAAGATAAAATGGATGACTTTTCAGCAGGCAATAGAGAAGAGCAAAAAAAAGAAAAAGAAAATCTTCATAGATGTTTACACTAATTGGTGCGGCTGGTGTAAGGTGATGGATAAAAATACTTTCACCAATCCGGTCATTATAAAATATATGAATGAGAAATATTATGCAGTGAAGTTGAATGCCGAAATGAATGATACTATTTTTTTCAATAATTACACTTTTGTTAATCCTACTCCCAAAATTCCCCGCTCTACCCATCAGTTAGCTGCATCTCTTTTGAACAACCAACTTTCTTATCCTACCACAGTATATTTAGATAAAGATTTTAAAATGCTTTCTCAGGTTCCAGGTTATCAGAAGCCGGCACAAATGGAAGTTGTTATGAAATATTTTGGCAGTGACGATTACAAAAAAACAAAGTGGGAAGATTATCAGAAAACATTTAAAAGCGAAATCACTCCATAGTAAAAAAAATGAAAAAATTTCTATTGATAATTCTTCTGTCGCCGGTATTATTTTTTCTTTCCTGCAAGCCAATCCAGTCCGTAAGCATTGGAGATGTGGAAAACACTAAACTTATTAATCTGTCAAGAGAAGGAATTGAATTTGAATTTGACATGAAGATCAAAAATCCAAATTCAGTTGGCATAACAATTTATCCTTCGGTGTTTGAAGTAATTGTGAATGACATCAACGTTGGAGAAATAAAACTTACAAAAAAAGTAAGAATAAAAGCAAAGTCGGATAATACATCCACATTTCATATTAAATCAAATTTTTCAAAACTCGGAGCAGGAAACATTGTTAAAGTAATGTCAATCATTGCATCTAAAAGTGCGAACTTGTTCCTGAAAGGTGAAGTAAAAGCAGGAAAATGGTTTTACAAGAAAAAATTTCCTGTGGAACTGAAGAAAAATATTTCGCTTTCAAAATAATTTTTCTTTTATTGTTTGGATTGTTTTTTTCCTTTGTAGTAGGAGAATCCAAAAAAAATTCCTACAATAATGAGAAAAGGAATGAAATATGAACGTGATAATCCTTCAGCACTAATGAAAGTAAATGCTCTGTCCCATCGGAATTTTTTTATCTTATTAGTAAATGGGTCGAGCGATATCCAGATGAAAACACCTTTGCCAACAATATGGTCATCGGGAACAAATCCCCAGTAACGTGAATCAAGAGAGTTGTGGCGGTTATCACCCATCATCCAATAATAATCCATTTTAAAAGTATATGAATCCGATTGCCTGCCGTTGATAAAAATTTTCCCATCTTTCACTTCAAGTTTATTATGCTCATAAAGTCCAATGATACGTTCGTAGAGAGGCAAACTATCAACTGTTAATTTAACTGTCATTCCTTTTTTTGGTATCACCAATGGACCGTAATTATCACGGTTCCATTTAAATTTTTCAGTGTGCGGAAAAACATCATCGGGCATTCCTGCAATTTGCGGATGATATTCTCCAGCAGCAAATTGTTGTGGAGAAATTTCTTTTATGTTTGTAAACATTTTTATCTTTTCAAGATTTGATTGAGTAAGCGGATAGGCAACATTATAACCATCTTTTGCAACCTGTGCATTTTCATATATCTCCATTTCTTCCAGACGTTTTTGATTGAATGTACCTTCAATTTTAATGTCGTAATTTAATTGCAGTGTAGGAGCAGAATATGCTTCTTTTCCGTTGATGAATAATTTTCTGTTATTTATCTGCAAAGTATCTCCGGCAACTGCCACACAGCGCTTGATGTAATTATCTTCTTTGTCAACAGGACGGTAAATGACCTCGGTATTGCGCCAAATAGTTTCTCTTCCGTACATTCTGCAAAGTCCATAGTAACTGGTGTTAGTGTTCATCATTGCAACAGTATCGCCTTCCGGAAAATTAAAAACAACCACATCGTTTCGCTTAACATTACTCCAACCGGGAATGCGGTAATAAGGAAGCGAAACACTTTCTATATATGATTTTTTGTCAAAGATGCTGCTATGAACAAATGGAATTGCAAGAGGAGTAAGCGGAATACGAGGTCCATAACTTAGTTTACTCACAAAAAGATAATCACCGTTGAGTAAAGTTTTTTCCATAGAGGAAGAAGGAATAGTAAATGCTTCAATGATAAATGTTCGGATGATACTTGCAGCAATGATGGCAAACACAATAGCATCAGCCCATTCGCGAACTGTTGAACGTTTTAGTTTTTCCTGATGAGTATAGCTAACAAGTACAATTTTTTTATTAAATCCTATATATGGGATGTAAGCAAATGGAAAAAGCCAGACAAGAAAATGTTCAACAAAACTTCTTTTGCCGAAAACATTAGCAAGATCAGAGCGCATCAGCAAAAGTATTATCCAGTTGATGAACGGAATTGCTAATAAAATAATCCACCACTTTGGTTTATCAATGATTTTTAGCCATATGTAATAATTGTAGAATGGAACCAAAGCTATCCATCCTTTGTAACCGCACTTTTCAAAAATTTTGTAAAGCCCTGCAAAAGGAAGCAAAGCAAGAACCAAAAAAATTATCAGGTATATGTTCATAATTCGGATTTTATTAAGGTAGATTCAAGTAACTAATGCAACTTTTCTGATGATGGCATACTGAGCTTGCCGAAGTAAAGAAAGCACATAATTGCAAAGCAAACTTACCTAAAATTTTTTATCACACATAAAACAAAATAAAAATCAAAAATGACTCATAGAGCCAAACATTAATAGATAAGTTTTTGCTGCATTGTGCCTGATGTATTTGTGATTTTAATAATGTAGGTTCCTTTTGAATAGTTAGATAAATCTATTTGTTCTACTGCTTTTATGTTGTTCTGTAAAATAATTCTTTTCCCATAGGTATCAAATATTTCAAGTGTTGTATTTCTATCTATAGGTTTAATAAATTTTATAGTAAAAATTCCATTATTTGGATTTGGAAATATTATCATATTATCTGATAATAAATTTATATTTTCTATTCCTGTAGATGTTTCTGTTTTTGTAATTATTTGGTTTGCGGCAATATTTGTTTCTTTGGTTATTTTACCGCAGGGCCACGTTATTGCGAGAGAATCTATTTTTGTATAACTACCTATTCCAAAATGTAGCCGGTGCATACTTTGCGTAAATTGTTCTGTTCCTGCCCTTACATCTCTTATTTGTTTTTTTCCGCCAGTATAGATTGTTGCTTTGGCACCTATAGCATCTCTGTTGCAGTGAGCACCACCACCATCATCAATTAATTCTATTTCAATCCAGTTGTTAGCCGATTCTCCATTGTTTTTATATAAAATAGTTCTGTAATCGTTTCCTGTACCTAAATATTTTGTTGCCCAAATATCTAAGTATCCATCATTATTATAGTCGCCCCATGCAACGCAAGGACAATCATTCAATATGATCTGTGAAATGGCGCTTGTTACTTGTGTAAAAGTTCCATTACCATTATTTTTAAAAAGATAATTATGCATATTTTGATACCATTTACTGACCAATAAATCTAAATCACCATCATTATCATAATCAGCCCAACTACCTGATGCCCATTCACCATTTATGTAGATGCCTGCTGCACTTGTTGTTTCTGTGAAAGTTCCATTTCCATTATTTTTGTAGAGAAAAGGATAGCCGTGAATTCCGGGTGCAATTATATCTAAATAACCATCATTATTGTAGTCGCCCCAGTCGGCTCCTACTGTGTGATAAGCGCCTGCTACTCCTGCTGCACCAGCTACATTTGTAAAGGTACCATTCCCATTATTTTTATAAAGAAAATTTGGCTGTAGCCGATAGTTAGATACGTAAATATCTAAATCATTATCGTTATCATAGTCAGCCCAACTTACTCCTCTGCCACAACTTTGGTCAATAGGAATAGCAGTAACTGCAACATTAGTAAATTTAAAATTGCCTAAGCTTTTGTAAAGTCGGTCGGGCTCACCGCCAAATTGTGTGGCATCATAATTGGCAACATAAAAATCTATTAACCCATCTTTATTATAGTCAGCACAAGCCATAGAATAAAGAAAATCTTCAGCACCAAATGGTAAAAATTGTGTCGTGTCCATCAATAAAAATTTAGAATTATCATTTTTATATACTCTTATTGCGATAGGATTGTTTCCTAACAGAATAACATCTTTATCTCCGTCATTATCAAGATCAGCCCAACAAGCATAAGGTCTATCGGGTAAATTTAGAGGATCAACAGAAAAAGTACCATTACCTTTATTGAGAAAGCAAGTACTTTGCGAAACTAAATCATAAAACCCATCGTTGTTGTAGTCCGCAAAGCAACGCCCTCCTCTGTTGCCAGGCAAAAGCACACCCGCCTGCGTGGTTACATCAGTAAATGTTACATCTTTTGTCTGTGCAAAAATATTGCTCAATCCAGTTAAGGAGAGCAAAAGATAAAATAAAAAATAGTTTTTCATAAAAATTTATATTAAAGATTATTTTGGTTTTATTGTTTTGTAATTATATAGGCGGGCAATATTACAACTTATTTTTGAACTGACAAAATAATTTTTTTTCAAAACAGACAAAGACGGATTCAAGTCAGAAATTTAATTTAACAATTGGTCCAAAACGGGACATAATC
>JAZDJJ010000170.1:0-23399 GCA_043804035.1 Bacteroidota bacterium | reverse complement strand
GGGCAGTTCTAAAAATACAAATAAACGTCATTGCGAAGGAGGAACGACTGAAGCAATCTGTTTTTTCATGTAGAAATAGAGATTGCTTCCTGCTTCGTGCCTCGCAGTCGCAATGACGAGTTCAATTTTTAGAACTGCCCTTATATAAAATACCGATTTTACAGGGGTTATGATAACAAATTCATTCATTTGTATTTACTAATATTCATCTATAATTTGTTTAATATCGTCATCATTAAAATAATTTTCGATTTTTAGTAAAAAGGACTCGTCAACATTCTTTAAGATACTTGCTATTTTTTCTTTGATTTGATTTTCAATAAAACATGCTATCAGATTTTCATGACGCGATTCATCCAGTTCTGGCGGAAGATAATCGATGCCAAAATGAGCAAACTTCTTTTTGTCTACTTTGACAAAAATGTTTTCCAAATTCATTTCTGATTGATAAATCTTTTTATATAGATTTTCAATTTTAATAGTAGAAATTTCTTCCATATCAAAATATAGTTGAATAGCTTTTAAAATCATTAAATCTTTGTAATCCTGACTTCTTTTTCTAATATATTCATGATACCAATGAAGATTAAGATTTCCATGTATAAAACCCCGAATAAATCCAACGTCATAATCCTGTTTTTTTCTATTTAATACTTCTTCTTCTTTTAAAGATTTAACAGCTGATTTTATTGTCTGAATTAAGTCATTCAACAAAATGCTTTCATCAATAATAGTAAAATCGTAATCAGGATATTTTTTTATTGCATTTTTCGTCCAATCTCTGAACATCTGAAAAGATATATTTTTTATTTTTAATTTTATATCCATATTTTAAATCACTATTGTCCGACTAAACACAAAAGCACCCTCCCCCCTACAATGAAACAATGAAACAATGAAACAATGCAACTTTTACTTCTTCCCCATCAAATGCACATTGCCTTTTATCACACGCGGAATTATTCCTTCTAATCGTATTTCATTCACAATGCAGACATAGTAATACACACCATCTGAGCAGAGCATTTTAGTTTGAGCACTTTTACCGTCCCATAAAATTTCAGGATTCGTAGTACGGAAAACTTCAACTCCCCATCGGTCATATATTTTTATGTCAACATCCTTTACATATTTATAGGGATGCAGTGAAATAAAGAAATCATTGTTGCCATCACCATTTGGAGTAAATACATTCGGAAGTTGGTAATACGGACAATTATCAATGCATACAATATTGCTGAAAGCACTTTGCTTCCCGAATGAATCTACAGAGGTAATGGCATAACAGCCGGCAATAGAAAACAAACTATCATCCACAAAAGTGGTAGTATGTATATTGTGAATAGTATCAAGCACAGTAAATTCAACAACGGGATTGACGGGTGAATAATAAATAATATACTTCAGCGCATCATTAGAGCATGAATTATTGGGATTGTTCCACGACAAAATGTTTTTTGATTCCACACAATTTGAATCCACTGTGAGAACAGAAGGACAAGGCGGCTCTTTATCTTCGGCAACACAGCAAATCTCCTGCGACCAGTTAATGAGCGGTGTTGGAATAGTAGTATCGGAATATGCTCCAATACTTTTCACTTTATAGCAGTAAGCAGAGCCATTAGCAAGTCCGCTATCGGTAAATGTTTGTAATGCAGTTGTTTTGATAGAATCCCATACACTTGTCGCTTTATTAAACTTAAAAATATTATATCGTGTGTTTATCCAAGGGACATTTTCCTGCCATGTAAGTTTTATTTTATTATCTAAAGGAAAACAGGAAACAAACACCGAAGAAGAACTTTGAGTAGAACAAGTAACAGTACTTCCGGAAAAAAAATCTACGCGATATACATAAGGATTTGTTTGTGTGTTTAGTCCGCTATCAAGATAAGAAGTAGTGAGCGATGCAAAGTAAGGGCTGTTGAAAGTTGCAATAAGAGAAGTTGGATTTGTATAACCATCAGAGCGATAAAGTTTAAATTGATATGGACCGGTGTTTCCTGCAAGTGTAGTGTCAAAGTTAGCAGCATCAGGAATTGGTTTTACCCATTTCACAAAAATTTTTCCATTCGTTGTATTTGTTGTTTTTACATCCACATTAGTGATGATAGAAACATCTCGCACTAATTTTTTACAAATAAGATTGGAGGCATAACTTTCTGCGCCATCTAAATAATAAGCAACTACGAGGTACGAATAATAACTTCCTTGTATCAAGCCATTTCCTCCATTGTTATCAATATAAGAAGTTGTATTGTATGAAACAGTACCTATTAACGTGTAGCCCGTATAAGATGGAACTCCTGTTTCACAGTAGCCATGCATCCATTTATCGCAACCCGTCTTTCGGTAAATTTTGTATGCTAAAATTCCATTGCCGGATGGATTACATGGTGCTATATCCCATTTCAACAGCATATCGTTGCATTGCGGAATAGCAGAAAGATTTTTAGGAGCAGGCGATACAACAGTAATAAAAAATGTTTTGTAGTTGGTAAGAGTCACATCATCGGGCGTACCATCATCAGTGGCTTTTAAGGTAACGATATAAGGATTTTTCCGAACTTGATTGCATGAAGGAATCCATGTAAATATTCCGGTGCAAGGACTATTAGTCGGAGCGTTAGATGTAAATATTGCAGATGGAATTGTGGAAAAAGGATATCCTGTTGCAGTGAACGATTGAATCATATTATTTCCTGTATCAGTAGCGATTATTGTAGAAGTTAATGCTGTATTTGCTTCTATGCAGGTGTCATTAACATTTGAAATCACAGGGGGAACATTCTGGCAATTGCATACAATCACTTGTATGTCTCTGTGTACTACGCCAGCCAAATAACGTTTGCCATTATATAAATTCAATTTCCACTCTCTTATGTCCATTGCAAAATTATATCTGTCGCAAGGTGGTGTTTTAAATACCGATGGAGGAACGTTCCATATAAAATCCCCGGTAATTGGATTAACCGAAACACCGGATGGAATAAAATAATCTTCTATTGGAGTGGTGATTTCTTTAAAGCTCACACATAGATTGTAAGATAAACTGTCTTTGTCAGGATCAACAGCACCCGGATTAAGAACAAAGTATTGTCCCTGACAAGCCCTGTCAAAAGGAAGAATTGTAAAGACCGGAGAATTATTTGGCGAAAGAAATGGATTTATCAGCAATGTATCTTGTAGAGTAAAAGCAATGTGATCAGGTATATTCACGATACTAAAATCACGATCCGGGTCAGTCATTGAAATACAATAATATCCAGGACCGGGATAAGTATAAACAACTTTGTAAACATTCTTTTTCATTTTTAGAGCAGAAGGAAAAATACTCCATTCGCCTAATGCTGCATTAGGACAGTCAAGAGTGTTTCCCTTACAAGTATGGTTTCCGGGATCTGCAGTTGCTGTTGGATAAAGTTGGTCTACATTACTTCTGCAAACTATTGCGCTATCTCCTGTGCCAAAACAAACCGTTAAACTACATCTATCTACAGGTGCATCAGGCATGAGAGGAATGGTATAGGTAACAACAGTGATTTCATAAGTGTATCCACCTAAACATCTATAAGTAATTTCTCCCGCTCTCTGATGACAAGCGAAAACAGAAAACGACAAGAGAGAAAATAATATGGATAGAAGTTTTTTCACGAATGAATGACCCCCACAGCAAAGATGCAAGGTATCAAATACAAACGTACATAAAATTTTAATTACACACATATTTTCGGCAAGATCAAATAACAATATTTCGGCAAGCTCAATACGAGAACGAAATAAAAATAAAAAAAGTTTTATAGATGGCGGGGCAAAGCCCGCCATGACGAACTATTGATGGCGGGTCAAGCCCGCCTTTCTTTGCGTCTTGGCGTCTTGGCGAGAGGATATAATTGATTGAGATGACGGGTCAAACCAGCCATGACGAACTTACGACAAACCTTGTCAACCATCTTTCATAAAAAGATGGTATTTTTGGACAAATACTATGTCACCAAAAAAAACAGTTGCCTTTCACACTATCGGTTGTAAACTAAATTTTTCGGAAACGTCTTCTATCGGAAGAATGTTTGAAGAAAATAATTTTGCCAGAACTTCATTTGAAAATAATGCTGATGTGTATGTGATAAACACCTGCTCTGTTACCGAAGATGCCAACCGCGAGTGTAGGCGCATCGTCCGTAATGCATTAAGAAATTCTCCCGAAGCATTTATAATTGTTACCGGTTGTTATGCGCAACTTAATCCGAAAGAAATTGCTTCCATTAAAGGAGTTGATATTGTGTTGGGAACAAATGAAAAATTTAATATGCTGAAATATTTGAATGGAGGACATAAAAAAGAAAATGCAGAAATTTATTCCCGTGAAATTGATGAAGTAAATTCTTTTGTTGGTGCATTTTCTACAAGCGACCGCACACGCGCTTTCCTAAAAGTGCAGGACGGCTGTGATTACACTTGTGCTTACTGCACAGTTCCACTTGCGAGAGGTAAGAGCCGAAGTGATACAATAAAAAATGTTGTATTCAATGTAAATAAAATTGTTGCAACAGGAGTGAAAGAAATTGTTTTGACGGGAGTAAATGTTGGAGATTTAAAAAAAAAATCATCCTCATCCTTTCTGTCAGATAAAAAAAAGAGAGAAGAAACTTTTTTAGATCTTATTCAAACTCTTGATTCTCTTTCCTTTGAAGAAAATAAGAGTGGAGTTGGCATTTTTCGTTTTCGTATTTCATCCATTGAGCCCAATCTTCTTACTGATGAAATTATTGAGTTTGTAGCATCATCAAAAAAATTTGTTCCTCATTTTCATATTGCATTACAATCTGGTTCAGATAAAATTCTTCGTCTTATGCACAGAAAATATCAACGCAAATTATTTGCCGATATTGTGCAAAAAATAAAATTGCTGATACCTCATTGCTGTATTGGTGCAGATGTAATCGTAGGATTTCCGGGAGAAACAGAAAAAGATTTTTTGGAAACACACGATTTCATCAGCGGATTGAATATTTCTTATCTGCATGTATTTACTTATTCTGAAAGAAAAAATACCGAAGCATTGAAAATAAAAGAAGTCGTCCCGATGGAGGAACGCAAAAGAAGAAACAAAATACTCCGAACTCTTTCTGAAAAAAAACAAAATATATTTTATCAGCAGAATATCGGAACTGAACGAACTATTCTTTTTGAATCGAAAAACAAAAACGATTTTATGTTTGGCTTCACAGAGAATTACATCAAGGTAAAAACAAAATATAATTCTGATATTGAGAATGAACTTGTAAAAGTAAAATTAGAAAATATTGATATGAACGATTTGCGATTTATCGTTAACTTGAAA
The DNA here is from genome assembly GCA_043804035.1 of Bacteroidota bacterium. Taxonomy (GTDB): domain Bacteria; phylum Bacteroidota; class Bacteroidia; order Palsa-948; family Palsa-948; genus JAZDJJ01. The sequence continues at coordinate 18,055 of JAZDJJ010000170.1, read as the reverse complement.
ACTTAAAAACATGTATCCCAACTTATACTATCTTTTCAAAGACCTGTTCGGTATCAAAATAGAATTACTGAAAATATTCCAGAGTTTTGGAATGATGGTTGCTACTTCTTTTCTGCTTGCTGCTTATTTTTTTGCAAAGGAATTACAGAGAAAGGAAAAAGAAGGATTGATTGGCATCGTAACAAAAAAAATCCTGAAAGGAGAAAAAGTAAAATCATCTGAACTTGTGCTTTCAGGAATTTTTGGATTTATTATCTTTTACAAACTTGTTTATATCATTCTTAATTTTTCCGCTTTTACAGATGATACACAAGGATTTATTTTATCAATGAATGGAAATTTTGTTGGAGGAATTGTTGGCGCTATTGCATTTGTGTATATGAAATACAAGGAAAAAAAGAAAAAAGAAATTGCCAAACCCGAATGGATTTCTGTTTCGGTTCATCCGTACGAGCATGTGCCTAACATGACACTTGTTGCTGCTGTTGCCGGAATTATTGGAGCAAAAATTTTTCACAATTTTGAAAATATAAATGAGTTCATGGAAGATCCCATTGGCAGTTTGCTTTCTTTCAGCGGGCTGACAATGTACGGAGGACTAATATGTGGTGGTGGGGCTGTAATTTATTATGCATACAAAAACAAAATCAAAATTCTTCATCTCATTGATGCTTGCGCTCCTTCTTTGATGCTTGCGTATGGGGTCGGGCGCATTGGATGCCAGATTGCAGGCGATGGCGACTGGGGAATTGAAAATCTCTCTCCAAAACCAAACGCACTTTCTTTTCTTCCCGACTGGGCATGGGCTTACAATTATCCTCACAATGTAAATAACGATGGCATCCCGATTCCTAATTGCATTGAAAAATATTGTTCCGCATTAGAGCATCCTGTTTTTCCCACTCCGTTTTACGAATTTGTTATTTGTATCGTATTGTTTTTTTTGCTATGGAGTTTTCGGAAAAAGTTTTTTATTCCTGGCATGATGTTCTCTGTTTATTTTTTGCTGAACGGCATAGAACGATTTTTTATAGAGAAAATCCGCATAAACAATGAGTATGATATTTTTGGATTGCATATTACACAAGCAGAAATAATTTCTCTCTTGTTGATAATTTTTGGAACAGCAGGAATTTTTTATTTTAAAAAAATTTATAAACAAAATGAAACTACATCTTAAAAAAATCTGTCGTCAGGTTTGTTTTCTCTCCGAAGAAGTCGGAAAATTCATTCAACGTCAGCGAAATAAAATTTCTGCTGAACATATTGAAGTAAAAGGCATTCACGATTTTGTTACTTATGTTGACAAAGAATCAGAAAGAAGATTAGTAAAAGGGCTTCAGAAAATTTTACCGGAAGCAGGATTCATCACAGAAGAAGAAACCATTTCAAACGAAAGAAAAAAATATTCCTGGATTATAGATCCGCTTGATGGCACCACCAATTTTATTCACGGTGTGCCTTGTTATTGCATCAGCATTGCGCTTGTTGACTTTCGCTCATTCCCCCTTGTTGATGAAAATGGTGGAGATGGAGAAGCGGTACCACTTCTCGGAGTAATCTACGAACCAAACTTTTCGGAAATGTTCTGCGCCACAAAAAATGGTGGTGCATTTCTCAATGGAAAAAAAATCTCTGTTTCCAAAACAAAAAAATTAAATGATTCGCTACTTGTTACTGGGTTCCCCACATACAATTATTCTCGTATGAACGAATACATTGAACTTTTTCGCTATTTCATGAAACACACGCACGGACTCAGAAGAATGGGCTCTGCGGCAGTTGACCTCGCTTATGTTGCATGCGGAAGAGTTGATGCTTTTTATGAATACAACTTAAATTCATGGGATGTGGCAGCAGGCGCACTCATCGTAAAAGAATCGGGCGGACAAGTAACCGATTTCAATGGTAAAAATAAATTCCTCTTTGGAAAAGAAATCATTGCTTCAAATACAAAGACACATAAAGAATTTGTTAAAACCGTAAAACAATTTTTTAAATAATCCAATTATACAAATGATAAAAAAACGATTATTATTAATGTCTGTTACTTGTTACTTACTGCTTGTTACAGATAACTTGTTGGCTGTAAATAAACAGGAAACAGAAAATGTAAACAATAAATCAAAGATCGTTTTTGTTCTTCCGATAAAAGAAGAAATCGGGCCGGCTTCTTCTCGGCATGTTGAAGAAGGATTTGCTCAAGCGAAAAAAATAAAAGCCGATTACATCATTCTTCATTTGAATACGTATGGTGGAACAGTGGATGCCGCAGATAAAATGCGTACTACAATTTTGAAAAGTGATATTCCTGTTTTTGCTTTTATAGATAATAATGCTGCATCTGTAGGAGCACTTATCTCTATTGCATGCGATAGTATTTACATGGCGCCAGGTGCCAGTATTGGTGCAGCAACCGTAGTAGATGCAAATGGTATTCAAGCTTCCGAAAAATTTCAGAGTTACATGCGTTCCATGCTTCGCTCTACTGCCGAAGAAAAAGGCAGAGACCCAAAAATTGCCGAAGCAATGAATGACGCCCGTGCGTATGTACCAGGAGTAAACGATTCAGGAAAAGTTTTGACATTTACTACAAGCGAAGCAATAAAAAATAATTACTGCGAAGGAGAAGCAAAAACAGTTGAACAAGTTTTGAAACTATCGGGCATTAATAATTATGAAATTGAAGTGTATATAATAACTGGCACGGGAAAAATTATTGACTTTTTGATAAATCCATTTGTGAGTGGCATACTGATAATGATAATCATTGGTGGTATTTATTACGAACTGCAAACACCAGGTATCGGATTTCCAATTATCGCATCTATCATCGCTGCACTGCTTTATTTTGCACCTCACTATCTTGAAGGACTTGCAGAGAATTGGGAAATACTTGTTTTTCTTGCGGGAATTATTTTACTCATAGTAGAAATTTTTGTTTTTCCCGGATTTGGTGTTGCTGGTGTTGCCGGAATTCTTTTGATTGTACTTGGACTTACGTTGAGTTTGGTGAAAAGCGTCCCGACAAACTTTCCGGTAAATCTTCCCGAAGCAAATGCTTTTGTAAAAGCGATATTCATCGTAATTATTTCAATAATTATCTCGCTTGGATTGTCATTTTATTTTATGGGACAGTTCGTGAAATCATCTGTATTCAGACGACTTGCGGTTAAAACATCCATTTCTAAAGAACAAGGATTTGTTGGCGTTGATATGAATATGCAATATCTTGTGGGAAAGCAAGGAACTGCATTTACCATTCTTCGTCCATCAGGGAAAGTAGAAATTGACAGTAGTATTTACGATGCCGTTGCCGAAACAGGATACATTGATAAAGGAGAAAAAATTCTTGTTATGAAATATGAAAACACGCAGTTGTTTGTGAGGAGAACATAGAATTTTACCATCTGTAAGTAGAAAAAGGTTCGTGCTCAAACGTACATAAAATTTTTAAATTTTATATTGTAATAGGACTTACACAAACATTCATTTATAAATTAAAATTTATGCCACTAAGACACAAAGACACCAAGTTTTTGCTTTGCAAGAGAATAATTCAACAGAATTTCTTTGTGCCTTGGTGCCTTTGTGGCAGAATTAGAAAACTCTGCGTAAGTCCTTTAAAAGTCAAATAAAAGATTACCGCGTTTGACAACAGAATATGCCTAAAATGAATGTACCATTCTCGCCATCTTTTTTACTAATGAAATATCTTTCTCAATTGCATTTCCTACAACAATCATATCAGCACCGGCACGGCACGCTGCTAATGCTTTTTGGGGAGTTTGTATTCCGCCACCTACTATCAGTGGAACAGAAATATTTTCTTTGACTACTTTTATCATTCTTTCACTAACAGGATTTTTTGCTCCGCTACCGGCTTCCAGATAAATTAATTTCAATCCGAGCATTTCACCTGCAAGAGCGGTGCATACAGCAATTTCATCTTTGTCGGCAGGAATAGGATTTGTATTACTCATATAAGCAACAGTAGTGAGATTGCCGCTTTCAATCAAAATATATCCTGTCGGCAGAATTTCAAGATTACTTTCACGAAGTAAAGGAGCAGAAACAATATGTTTGCCAATGAGCATATCAGGATTTCTGCCGGAAATAAGAGAGAGAAGTAAAATACCGTTTGCGCTTTTATGAATTTGTAAAACACCTCCGGGAAAAAGAATTACAGGAATGGAAGATTTTTTCTTTACGACTTTTATACAGTTTTCTAAATTTCCGTTAGTAAGCAAACTTCCACCAATAAGTATGAAATCAACAGCAGCATCGTTGCAGGCATTGACAATATCAGAGGAGTGAAATTTATCAGGGTCAATGAGTACGGAAAAAAGTTTTTCGCTTTTATTTTTACTGGCGAGGATGGATTGGTAAATATTTTTATTTGTGTTCACAGATGCAGACGGATAAAATATTAACCGTAAAAAAAATATTAAATCTTTTCAAAGTAGAGTAGAGCCGCAAAAATTCAAAAAAGTTATTTGATTATTTCAGCAAACTTTGTTTATTCTGCCACCACTTCAAAGTTAATTTTGATATTAACATTTTTGTGAAGATTCACTGTAGCAGAATAAGTACCAAGCAATTTAATATTAGTTTCATTATCAAGAGTAATTTGCTTGCGGTCAATTTCATAGCCAAATTTTCGTATTGCTTCCGCAACTTGAATAGCAGTAACTGAACCGAATATTGTTCCACTCTCACTTACCTTGACTCCTATTTTAAGAGCAAGAGCAGTTAACGCTTCGGCTGTTTTATCGGCTTCCTTGTGGAGTTTTGCTTCTTTATGTGCGCGCTGCCTAAATATTTCTGCAATCTCTTTTCTTTTTGAATAGGTGGCTTCTATAGCATATCCTTTCGGAAAAAGATAGTTGCGTGCATAACCGGGTCGCACTTTCACTAAGTCATGTTTGTCGCCAAGGTGTTTCACCTCTTGTTTTAAAATTACTTCCATTGTGTTTTAGTTATTTATTATTACCTATCTCGGAATAATTTTTATTTCCATTGTAATTAGCGAAAAATATTTTGTTCTTTTACTATTCTTCTATAATAAAACCAACCACTAATTTTTTTTCCTCATAGTTTTATTTCAATCCATCAGCTACGAACGGCAAAAGCGATAAATGTCTTGCCCGCTTGATTGCCTGTGCTACCTTGCGTTGAAATTTCAGAGAGGTACCGGTGATTCGTCTTGGTAAAATTTTTCCCTGTTCATTGATAAACTTTAATAAAAAATTAGGATCCTTATAGTCAATGTATTTCATCCGCATCTTTTTGAAACGGCAATATTTTTTGCGAGTAGATTCAATTGTTGTAGGATTCAAGTATCTTATTTCACTTGTGTTTTCACTTACATTTACATCTGCCATAAAAAATTATTAATTTATTTAGTTGTTGGATTGTTAAATATCATTCGCTGTCATTCATTTATTGTGTTATTTGCTTCACATCATTCTCTTTGTTACTATTCATTTCTATCTTATGATTTGTATCATCTAATGACTGCAAATGATTCTCCATAACGATTGTTGGTTGTATAATCGCTTCATTTTTTTTCACATCTTCTTTCTTAATTCTCTTGTTTTCCATCCTTGTCTTTCTTTTTTCTGAATACTTGAGAGCATGCTTATCTAAAAAAACGGAAAGATAACGTAGCACACATTCATCGCGTCTGAAAGCAGTTTCCAATTCCACTATAGCAGTTCCCGGTGCTTCAATCTGAAACAAGTGATAATAACCGGTGTTCTTCTTTTTAATAGGGTAAGATAATTTTTTTAGCCCCCAACTTTCTTCATAGACAATAGTTGCGCCTGCTTCGTTGAGAAATTTTTTGTAGCCATTTACGACTTCTTTGATTTGTTCATCCGATAAAACGGAGGTAATGATAAATACTACTTCGTATGATGATAACATTTGTTTTTGTTTTTCTTTCGCTCTCCCTCTGATTTTTCAGAGAGAATGGAATATCTTGAAACATTTTTCAAGATTGGGCGAAAGGATTATTTTTTATTATTATGAATATGGTGGCAAATATAAAAAGAATAATGATACGACAAAGTATTGACTTTTTAGATATTAGTTTGCAACTTTTGGATATTCGCAAAATCACTTTGCTATTTTATCTATAAAGAGTGAAAAGTTACTTTTTTTTCTCTGCCGTCTTTTTCTTAATCATATCAATAGAATCGCAAGTTTCTTCCTTTACAATCATTCCATCTTCATTCCATTCAATCCATTTTCCGGTTTTATTTCCAAAGAAATAATTTCCTTCTGTTTTCTTTTTTCCGTTTTCATAATATTCAACAAAACTACCATGATAATCTCCTAACTTGTATTCAATTTCTATTTGTACATTTCTATTAGCAAACCAAGTTATCCATTTTCCATCTTCTCTTCCTTTCTTAAATTGTCCTTTAGATTTTGGTTTGCCATCCTTTTCATACCATTCAGCAAATTCGCCTTCAAGTAAACCAGTATTGTAATTTTCAATATTGATAATAATATTTCCATCTCTGTTGTAATAAGTCCATTTGCCATGTTTTACAGAATGTTGAAAATGACCTTCAACAGAAATAATATTACCGGGAAAATAATATTTCACTTCGCCTTCTAAAAATCCATTATTGTAAGTACCAAAAGATTTTATGGTGCCATCATCGTAATATTGTTTCCACTGTCCATGCTGAATACTATCTTTCCATGTTTTTTCTTCAGAGAGTTTTCCATTTGGAAAATAATTTTTTTCTAATCCATCTTTTTTGCCATTCTTATAATTCTCTTCCGAACCAAGTATATCTTTTCCTAAATAAAATTTCCATACACCATCACGTTTCTGATTTACATATTTGCCTTCAGATTCAAGAATGTTTCCCTGAAAAAAAAAATTTGACATAACTGTTTTGCCGTCATCAGAGAAAATAGAAATCACATTTACTTCACCTGTCTCAGAATAATAAATAAACTTTCCGGTCGGAATATTTTCTTTAAATGTTCCTTCATAAATTATTTTTCCTGCGGAATTTTTTTTAATCCATTTTCCCTGCTTTTTGCCTTTGCTGTCGTATTTATTTATAGTATCTGCGGGAACAGATGCAAGAACAAATCCGCAATAGAATAAGGAAGCAAAAAGAAATATATATTTTTTCATATAGATGTTTTTATTTATGAATAGATTCACGCTACATAAGCAATTTTTCGATTAAACAAACTTACATGAATTTTTCAATTACACATATTTTCGGCACCTGTCCTGAATTAATTTCAGGATTCGATTTTACCTATAAGTATTAAGAAGTTATACATATTCCAACATGGTAAATCAAAAGCAAGATTGTTTGGATATTAAGTAAGCCGAAAGATATAACTCAACAACTTTGTGAAGATTGACAAGTAACCGGTACTGCTTCGGGGATGACAATATTTTTAATAACGAGTTCAATAGCAAGCAGTTCGTTTTTTATTACTTCCAGAAAATTATCTGTTTCTAATTTCATAAAAGCAATCAGTGATTTATAATATTCAATTCCAAGAAGTAAATTTTCTTTAATAGTTTTTAGATATTTTGCCTGACGAATACTTAATTCGGCTGAACTTTTTTCAATTTCTTTTTTTAGATAATCAATATATAAGTTCAATTCGTTAATGAATAAATGCGGACGAGGAAGCAGGTTCATTAAATTAACACGTCCGTAAATATGACCTACCATTTCGCTCAATGAAAAGGTGTTTGAAAAATAAGCAAGATTTGGTCCCGGACAAATGGAAACAGCATTGAGATTATGATTCGGAACAATATTGTTTTTACATAGTACAGCAGCACCTAATCCTTCACACAAGCAGTCCTTCTCAGTAATTGCATCAAACTCTTGTTTAAATAATTTTTCGGGAATATTTTTTTCCTTGAGTTGTTTTATCTTTAAATCCTGATACTCACGCGAGGCAGTACAAATTGGCTCGGAAGAAAGTTCGGAATTAAACGATAAAAATTTTTTGTAACAAGGGCTTCCCGGTTTTCCTTTTTCAATACGGTTTTTCCTCTGCTCTTCTGCACTGCTTTTGTGAAAATTACGGAAAGATATTCCCAGTGGCGAAGCATTACTTAAATAATAATCTTCTTTCTTTGCAGATACAAGTTGTTTCAAAGTTTCGTCATCAACATTGGTTACTTCCGGAACAAGCAAAAATGGACTTCCCCATCCCGTGCTGTCCAAACTATAATAATCTAAAAGAAAATTATTTTCATTGGCTGTCCCGATGCCTCCTTGCGCTGTTATTTTTAGTGCAGGATGCTGCGAAAAACCTTTTTGTCCTTTTGCTAATAAAACTGCATTGCAAATATTAAATAGTTCATCAGCAAGTTCTGTTCTCTTTAACTTGAACTCTTCTAAAATAGGACCCATCAATAATCCTTCTGTAGGAAAAACATGTCCTCCGCAATTTAATCCCGACTCAATTCTAAACTCCGAAATCCATAGTCCTTTCTTTGCAAGAAATTTTCCCTGAATAAGTGCAGAACGATAATCACTTACTTTCAGAATTATTTTTTTTGACAGATGAGAATTTTCGTCAGGAAAAAAATCTTTGAATGACCCGCAATAACTATAAAGACGGGGATTCATTCCCGCAGAAAAAACAACAGAAGAAGAAAGTTGGCTCATGGCAAATCCTCTCAATGCGGCCAGTGCATCAGAATATTCAGAGGCAAGTAATGTTCTGTCTTTTGAATAATTATTTCTATCGCATTTAGTCATAATATTCACATCAATCGCTCCTACTGAAATTTCATTTTTTAATTGCTTTTGTAAAAATTCTTTTTCTTTTTTGTTTTCCATTCCGTTCATCTTTTCAAATATTTTTTTTAAAGAAGAATTATCAGGAAGTAATTCAAAATATTTTACAATGTCATTTCCTTTTTCAAATGGCTCGGCTTTCAGTTTTTCAATTTGTTTCTTTACAATTTTATTCAACAAATTAAGATAAGCAGTAATACGTTTTGCGCGATGGTCATCATCATCTTTTGTAATAGGAATATACTCTTCGTTTTCTTTCCGGCAATAATATTTTCGCATCTCTTCAACCAGATTATCTTCAATGATAGAGACCACCGATGAAATACCAAAACGTGCTACTTTTACAGGCGTATCAATAGTATATCCTAATCCCATAACCGGAATATGAAATGTATGATATTTAGAATTACTCATTTTATACTACAAAGAATTTATGTTTGTTCAATTAACGGGCAAATATACAAAATCAATTAACTTCATATCAATCATCCAAAAATGAAAAAAAATAAATTTCACAATATAGAATTATTATCTCCTGTTGGCTCTTACGAAGCACTGACCGCAGCCATTCAGGCAAAAGCCGATTCAATTTATTTTGGAGTAGAACAATTGAATATGCGTGCAAGTGGATGTAATTTTTCTATAGAAGATTTGCCGAAAATTTCTAAAATATGTTACGACAATAATCTAAAAAGTTATCTCACTCTCAACACAGTTATTTTTGACAACGATATTTCTTCTATGAAACGGATTATTGATAAAGCAGCGAAAAATAAAATCAACGCCATCGTTGCTAATGATCAAGCAGTTTTGAACTATACAAAACAAAAGAAGATTGAAACTCATATTTCCACTCAGTCGAATGTTAGCAATATTGAAGCAGTAAAATTTTATTCTCACTATGCCGATGTGATTGTGCTGGCAAGAGAATTAACATTGCAACAAGTTGAAAAAATCGTAAAGGAAATAAAGAGGAAAAAAATTACAGGTCCATCCGGCAAACTAATCAGAATAGAAGTGTTTGCTCACGGTGCGTTGTGTATGGCTGTTTCGGGTAAATGTTATATGAGTTTACATTCATATAATGCTTCTGCCAACCGTGGTATTTGCATTCAAAACTGCCGCAGAAGTTATACGGTAATTGACAAACAAGATGGGATAGAATTGAAAGTGGACAACGAATATATTATGTCAGCAAAAGATCTTTGCACCATTGATTTTATTGACAAAATTCTTATCACAGGGATTTCTATTTTAAAAATTGAAGGCAGAAACCGACCTGCCGATTATGTTTACACTGTAACTAAATGCTATCGCGAAGCCATTGATGCTTTTCAATCAGGAACTTACGCCAAAAAAAAAATTATGAATTGGAAAAAACAATTAACAACCGTGATGAACCGTGGACAATGGGAAGGTTATTATCTCGGAAAAAAAATGGGAGAATGGTGCAATCAGTATGGTTCGCAAGCCACTAAGCAAAAGATTTATATTGGAAAAGTTATCAATTATTTTCAAAAAGCACAAGCGGGAGAATTTAAAATTGAATCTGATTGGCTTTGCATCGGAGATGAAATTTTAATTATGGGACCCACCACAGGAGTAATTCAATCAATAGTAAAAGAGCTTCGGATAGAAAATATTTCTACTAATAAAGTCGCAAAAGGAACTATTGTAACTATTCCGTTTGAAAAAAAGATTCGCCCTTCTGATAAATTGTATAAGATTATAAAAAAGAGAAATTAATTACATTTCTTCTACAAATCCGTTTTGATTTGTTCGTCAGGCGGGATGGACCCGCCATCAATAAAGTCCTCCCCGGGCTGGTCGGGATTTAATTTGTTTGGATGCATTGTAATCCCGACCAAAGAATAAACGGATTTGCAATCCGCAATTTTATTTTACATTTTACATTTTGCATTTTACGTTTTACATTTTACATTTTACATTTTACATTTTGCATTTTACATTTTACATTTTACATTTTGCATTTTACGTTTTACATTTTACATTTTGCATTTAGATTTCTTCTATAAGTCATTTTGATTTTTATCCCGTTTTGGTATTTGATCTTGGTAATTGAGCTTTGCCGAAAAAATATGTGTAATTGAAAATTTTATGTACGTTTGCTGGATTCAAGTCAGCCAAGAACGATATGATAAAGTGCTTGATAAAGAAAAATTAATCACTACAATAAAATGATTTTTGAATTTTCCAAGCACGCATTAGAACAAATGGAATTGAGAAGAATTCCGAAAGATACTGTTAGAAAAATATTGGCTCATCCAGAACAAATCAAAGATGAGGAAGGCGAAACGGTGTATCAATCAATTGCAGACAACTATTTAATTCGGGTTTTTGTTAATGACAAGAAAAATCCAAAATTGATAATCACAGTTTATAAAACATCCAAAATCAAAAAATACTATGAAAGTAAAATATGATAAAGAAGTAGATGTGCTTTATATCGTTTTCAGTGAAAACAAAATAAAAGAAAGCGATGAAGAAAAATCGGGAATTATCCTTGATTATGACAAACAAGGTTCAATCGTTGGAATTGAAATTCTTAATGCTTCCAAAAGAATAAAAAATCCTACCAAAGTGGAATACGAAGTATCTTAAATCTTTTCCAAAGATTTCTTCTATAAATTCCGTGAATTTGCGGTTAGGTTATCAAATTTTAGAAATCAGAAGTCCTAAAGACCTTGTAAAATATGAATACTAATAAGAAAGAAAAAATTTTTGACGCAGTAAAAATGATGCGTGAAATTCGGGACAAGATAAGTGCCGAAACACAAAATATGACTTTTGAAGAATTGAAAAAGTATATTGAAACACGTATTAAAAACAGCGGTCTGCAACCAATCGGACTATGAAAATGCCCTACTGCTAACACGGGGTTCTTGTGTCAGTGCGGAAATATTGGCAGATTACAAATTTTTGAATATATTTCTTCTATACTTCGGCAAACTCAGTATACCATAAATCTTTTTTGATTTTTATTCCGTTTTGGTATTTGAGCTTGGCGAAAATATATGTAATTAAAAATTTTATGTACGTTTGCCTTAACTAATTAAGAACTCGGTTTTGCAATCACTTTATTTTTCAAATGGGGTTTGTGCCGTTAGTCAGAATGCTGAAAAACGACACTACTCCGCAAGACATTTTCGTAGTATTTTGGCACCAACTGCGCCAATGAATAACCTCTACTCAGAGTGCCGAAATTGTTCATTTAAGTATTTTTACAATCAAATTTTAAATCAAATATGGCAACAGGCAGAACAATAAGTGCAAGTTTTCTAACGGATTTAGATAATAAAACAATTGCGTTATGCAAACAAATATCAGAAATTCTGTTAGAAAATATTTCTACAGAAAAATTACAAAAAGAGTATTGGAAAGAATTTGGAAAAATTAGTTTTTCAAGAGACGGAGGGTTAGGACTTGGCGGGGGAAAATTACAGCGAGATGCCATTTGCACAAGAGGCAGAGGTGGCAAAGCCCCTTTCTCAAATAGAAATTTGCGTTGGCATCCGTTAGTTGTTTCAGCGGAAAAACCATCCTTTGCAAAAGAAATTGAAAGAATTGAAATTGACGATGAAACTTTGATATTTGTTGTCAAAGACAGCAAAGGAAAAACAAAAAAAATTCCATCCGACAAAGTTCACGAACTATCCGAAAGATATTGTGCAACATCAAAGCATTGGCAACCACATATTGATACTGTTAAAAATTGGAACGACACGCAGTGGACACAAAACTCCTGTGTCATTCCCGCACTTGAAGCGTGTGAATGGTTTGACAGCGTTGAAACTTATGCAGTGTTAGGAATTGCCGTTGCTGTTGAACTTTACAAAGCAGATTTTTCAAAAGCATATTCAGAGGTTGTAAAAATTTTGAAATCACAAACCATTGATACAAACATAAAATTACCCTCAAAACTTTTTCCTAAACAGAAAGAAGAATTTACCAATTGCCCCATTTCTAAAATTTCCATTGATGGAAATCTCGACAAGTTCCGCAAAGAAGTCCGATCAGAAACCTGGCAACCAAATTGGAGAAGTTCAAAAAAAGATGAAGGCGATGACGCAAGCATTCAAGTAATGCATCTCAGTCCTCTTGTTGAAAAAGAAATCCAACATAATGCTGAAAATGTTCGTTATGGTTTTCGTTGGTGTAATGTAGCAATGACAGACCATTCATTAGAGGAAACGCTGGACTTTATGGAACATATTGTAAAAGCACACGGAAGATGAAAACAAATAGCAACATAGATTTATTTCTTTCGGCTGAAATTGATAAGCCAAGAAAACTCATTCATAAAAATGACTTACTTCCTATTAATAATTTAAAAATTATTTTTCGGGATGTAAGGGATTATTTTGCTGGTAATGTAACAGGCATTACAAGAGATGAAAAAATTGCACAAAATATTATGCGATTGTTGTTTTGTAAAATTTATGATGAAAAATCTAAACATCTCAATGAACTTATTGATTTTGCAAATAGACCAAATGAAGATGTAAATGAATTCGCAAAACGAATTATCAATTTATTTGACAGAGTAAAAGCAAAATACAGCGACATCTTTGAGCAGGATGAAGAAATTGAAATTCTCCCTATTGATTTATCTTTTATAGTTTCTAAACTTGAAGATTTTTATTTGCTTGATGCCAATAGAGATATAATTGCAGACGCTTTTGAAGAATTAATCGGGACCGCTTTTCGTGGTGGTGAGGGACAATTTTTCACTCCGAGAAATGTAGTACAGATGATGATTGATATAATGCAACCGAAAGCAGGAGAAAAAATTATTGACCCCGCTTGTGGTAGCGGTGGTTTTTTGGCTCATATTCTTCAACATTTTTTACAAAATAAAATTCATACGCATTACATTGCTGGTATTGACAAAGATTTATTTCTCTCACGATTAGCAAAGATTTATTTAACACTTTTAGGGGAAAGTGAATATCATATTTTTTGCGAAAACAGTTTGGAAAATCCGAAAGTATGGAATGCAAAGACAAAAGATTTTATTCAACTTGGGACATTTGATTTAATTCTGACTAATCCACCATTCGGCGCAAAAATTCCTGTAATCGGGACTGACTTATTAAAACAATATGAGTTGGGACATTTTTGGAATAATCAAAAAGGAAATTGGACAATCACAAAAAATTTACGCGACAAGCAACCACCTCAAATTTTATTCATTGAAAGAATTTTACAATTATTAAAAGTAGGTGGCAGAGCGGGAATTGTATTGCCCGAAGGCATTTACGGTAATCCATCGGACAGATATATTTGGCAATACATTCGGCAGTATGCTTCAATCATTGGTGTCGTGAGTTTGTCTCAAGAAACTTTTCAACCAAGCACGCATACAAAAACAAGCGTTGTGTTTTTAGAAAAGAAAAAAGAAAGTCGGAGCAGTGTATTTTTTGCAATAGCAAAGTCAATAGGACACAACAAGAATGGGAAAGAAACCTATAAAATGAATGGTGGTGGCACATATCTTTTTGATAAAAACGGAAATAAATTTTTGGATGATGAAACGCCAGACATCGCAAAATCATTCACACAATATTTGAACGGTAAATTAGAAGAAGAAAGTTATTTAGGTTTCATTATTCCGACAGAAGAAATCAGGGAGAATATATATATTCCTGAAAGTTACAAACCAGAAATAAAAGAAAAACTGAATTTAATTAAGAAAAGCAAAAAATATACATTGACTAAATTCAGTGAATTGGTCGAAAACGGAACGTTACAAATAAAAAGAGGAAATGAAATCGGCTCACAGTATTACGGAACCGGGAAAATTCCATTTGTAAGAACTACTGATATTGTGAATTGGGAAATTAAAATGGATACGATTAAAGCAGTTGCAAAAGAGATTTATGAAAAATATAAACGCCAACAGGATGTGCGGGAAAATGATATTCTATTTGTTAATGACGGAACATTTTTAATCGGGCGTTGCAGTATGGTAACACAGATAGATGTAAAATGTATTATCCAAAGTCATTTACGCAAAATCAGAGTAATCAATGACGAACACATAAACGCTTACTATCTATTTTATCTTCTTAATTCAAATTTCGTTCAGCAACAAATAGAAGTAAAAACATTTGTGCAAGCGACATTATCTACATTGGGAAATCGTATTATGGAAATTGATTTGCCGATACACAAAGACAAAAGTGAAATTGAAAAAATATCAAAAGAAGTGAAAGACATTATCTACAATAAAGCAAAGTTCAGACAAAAAAGTATGACACTTTTAGAGGACAGTATTTAGCCAATACATTGCAAGCACATTTGCATTTTTTCCAACATAATTAAAATTTTTATGTACGTTTGCATCACATACTAATTCACGCTATGATAACAACAGAACAAATTCGTAACCTCAAGGAACGTAGAGATGCATTAAGGAGGCATCTTTGAAGTAGAAAAAAAATTATCAGAAATTTCGGAATTGGAATCTCCTACGCATGTTTCTGATTTCTGGAACGATTCTAAAAATGCGAAAGAAATACTCCGTCAGATAAAGCAAAAAAAAATCTGGACAAATTCTTATTTCAATATCTGTCATCACATTGATGATGTGGATGTAATTTTTGATTTCTTCAAACAAAACGAAGCCACCGAGCAAGATGTAGACAAACATTTTTCCGTAGCGATAAAAGCCGTTGAAGAATTAGAGTTCAAAAACATGCTCGGAGAAAAAGAAGATGTGCTCAGCGCTGTGTTGCAAATTAACTCGGGCGCTGGTGGAACCGAAAGTTGCGACTGGGCAGGTATGCTCATGCGTATGTATCTCATGTGGGGAGAAAAGAACGGTTACAGTGTTACAGAAAATGACATTCAAAGGGGTGATGTGGCAGGAGTGAAATCTGTTGTGCTTCAGTTTGACGGCGACTTTGCTTATGGAAATCTTAAGAGTGAAAACGGTGTGCATCGCCTCGTTCGTATTTCTCCTTTTGATTCCAACTCGCGCAGACACACTTCATTTGCATCTGTATACGTTTATCCGCTGGTGGATGATACAATTGAAATAGAAGTGAAAGAATCAGATATTGAAATACAAACTTCACGTTCAGGAGGTGCTGGCGGACAAAATGTGAATAAAGTGGAAACCAAAGTGCAGATGAAACATATTCCCTCTGGAATTGTGGTGATTTGCCAAGTGGAACGTTCGCAGGTGGCAAACCGTGAACGCGCAATGAAAATGCTCAAATCACAACTTTACGAAGTGGAAATGCGCAAACGAAGAGAAAAGTCAGATGCTATTGAAGCCAATAAGAAAAAAATAGAATGGGGCTCGCAGATACGCAATTATGTTTTGCATCCATATAAATTGATAAAGGACTTGCGAACAGATGTTGAAACTAGTAATGTGCAGACGGTACTTGATGGTGATTTGGAAAAATTTATTAAAGCGTATTTGATGGAATATGGGAGAACATCCTGAAAGTCATTGTGAAATAGTGAGAAACATAATCAACATTTAACATTCTACATTAAAAAATAAAGTTTACTTTTGTCAATCATAAATCTTAATATTTTATAAATATGGACTACCGCATAGAACACGACACAATGGGCGAGGTAAAAGTACCTGCCGACAAATACTGGGGCGCGCAAACCGAAAGGTCGCGTAACAATTTTAAAATCGGGGGACATCTCATTCCCGATGAAGTCATCAAAGCATTTGCCATTCTAAAAAAAGCCGCAGCAAAGGCAAATCATAGATTGGGAATATTGGAGGGAGAAAAAGAAATTTTAATATCCCGTGTATGTGAAGAAATCCTTGAGGGAAAATTGGATGACCAGTTTCCGCTCGTAGTGTGGCAAACAGGATCTGGCACGCAAAGCAATATGAATTTAAATGAAGTAATTGCTAATCGTGCGCATGTTTTGTCGGGAGGAAAATTGACAGATGCAAAAAAGAAAATTCATCCAAACGATGATGTTAATAAATCACAGTCATCCAACGATACTTTTCCTACTGCAATGAGTATTGCCGCTTACAAAACAATTTTAGAACAAACGCTTCCAAATATTGAGTTATTGAAAAACACATTAAATGATAAGGCAAAAAAATTTAATAACATCGTAAAAATCGGTAGAACGCATTTGATGGATGCAACACCGCTTACACTTGGACAAGAATTTTCGGGATATGCTTCACAATTAGAACATGGTATCTGTGCAATAAAAAATTCTTTAAAACATTTGTCAGAACTTGCTCTCGGAGGAACAGCGGTAGGTACTGGTATCAATGCACCAATTGGATATTCAGAATTGGTTGCAAAAAAAATTTCGGAACTTACGAAACTTCCTTTCGTTTCGGCAGAAAATAAATTTGAATCCCTTGCCTCACACGATGCAATGGTAGAAACATCGGGCGCACTAAAAACAGTTGCCTGCTCGCTTTTCAAAATCGCTAATGACATCAGATTGCTTGCATCAGGTCCGCGTTGCGGCATTGGAGAAATCTTTATTCCCGAAAATGAACCCGGCTCGTCAATTATGCCAGGGAAAGTGAATCCTACACAGTGCGAAGCAATGACTATGGTATGTGCACAAACGATTGGTAACGATGCAGCAATTGCCATTGGCGGAATGAACGGACATTTTGAATTGAATGTGTTTAAGCCGGTGATTATTTTTAATCTGTTAATGTCGGCAAAACTTTTGGGAGATGCCTGCAAATCATTTAACGATAATTGTGCAGTAGGTATTGAACCAAATCTTTCTGCAATAAAAGAAAATCTTAACAACTCACTAATGCTTGTTACAGCACTTAACACTCATATCGGTTATGAAAAATCTGCTATGATTGCAAAAAAAGCACACAAAGAAAATAAAACACTCAAGCAGACATCTATTGAACTTGGATTTGTTACTTCAGAACAATTTGACCAGTGGGTGAAGCCAGAAGATATGATTGGTTCGTTAAACCCAAAATGTTCAGTTGAACAACAAGTTTGATAGAGAAAGGGGCAATATATTGCCGGATGTACTTTTGAAAGCAATGAGAAAATGGTAAAAGTTCTCGCAAAAAAATTTGAAATTATTTTAGCGAAGTATAAGCAATCTGTGGTAGTGTCCTGAATCGGTTGATTTAATTATTTCCATAAGTACCCGTTTTGTAATAAAAAGTTTCGATATACATTCCAATTACATTGTCGTGTATTTGTTCATTTTTTGAGAAGCAAATTGTTTTTCTGTTTAATCGTTTG